>NZ_JBSGCR010000028.1:0-99645 GCF_053601935.1 Streptosporangium sp. NPDC004631
ACGCTCCATCCACGACCGCAGCGGAGACCGATCCGGCCAGACGACACCGTCCATCCGATTGGCGTAGAGCCCCAGACCGATCCGGTGATGGCAACAGGCCCGGATCCCCCGCTCCCTGAGAAGCCGCTGGACCACGGCCAACGCCCTGTCATGCAGATCCGCCGTTGCCTCGTCGATTACCTCCGGAGCTTCGCCGTGTGCCGTGTGCCGTATCACTCGCCCTCCAAAGTCGGAACCATGAGATTCGGACAACGAGGCCTGTAGCTCTCGCTGTCAGCGCGACCTTAGAAACAGTCAAGGGGCCTGGTGTGCACAAGCTGTGCACACCAGGCCCCTTGACAAGGGAACTGCTAAATGCCCATGCGGCTTTCCAGTGCCCGTAAAGGCTCCGGAATGTTCCGATGGACTCGCAAAAGCTGACGAACTGTCTCTCTCGCCGAGGGATGGAAGCGTGTCATCTGCGGCGCGGTCCGCTCAGCGTTGATCATGCGCTTGAGTGCTTTAACGTGATCATTAGTCCACAGATAAGCCCGCGCCATGTCCATCTCATGATGCGCCCGGCGCTCATCGGTGATGTCGGGCCTGGAGAGGTTAACCCCTTGGTCCAACCGGATGGCCTGATCGGGGTCACCCAGTTCGACAGCCACCGCGCATCCATGAATGGATGCGTTTCCCGGATTCATTTGGAGGCCGTAGGGGTCACGCCGGTCTCTCGGGTTGACCCGGGCCGCCGCTTCGGTCGCGGTCCCGTGATGATCCCAGGCATCCGCCGTCTTCCCGGCTCGCGCGGCGGCGATGGCCGCGCTGAGATGCAACGAGCCGAAGACCTCCGTTGACGTCGGATTGTCCTGATCAACCTTGTCGGCGGTCTTTTTGATCATCTTGAGCGCGACGTCCCACGAACCGAGCGTCATCAAAAGCCGCGCCCGGCCCATGGTGACCAGATGGGGCAGGTACAGGTCTTCGGCGCGCTGGGAGGAAATCGATGTCCGTTCCACGACAACCTGCGCCAGGTCGTTGTAGCCGAGGCGTCTTGCCAGGGAGCCGGCGAGGCTCTGAGCACGATTCAGCAGGCGCCACGCGCGAGCGGAGTCCGACTCCATGACCTGCACGGTCAATTCCTCCAGGGCCGCAGGCAGGAGAGCCCCGAGCTGGACATGTGACGCGGACTTCTGGAGTTTCTGAAGTCCGCGAAGCTCAGCGGCCAACTCGTCCAGCGTCCGGGGAGGCGTATCCAACTCGGGCGGAATGTCTACGTACGCCAAGGCAAGGCGAATAGCGGGAATCGCCGCGTGTACGGCATCCGTTCGCTTATCAGCCCCTCTATAAGGCTGACCATTGACCTCGGCGGCATCGACCCCGCAGGCTCTTGCCACCGCCGCTACAAGCGATGGGGTAGCCGGTTTACGACCTGATTCAACTTGCGCGATCAGACTACGGGAGATGTTGGCCTTAGCGGCCAAGCCGGTCTGAGTAAGCCCCCGACGTTTCCGGACCCTGGCAATTCGGCGGCCCGTTGTTTCACCCTCGCCACCGCCCAGATCAGGATCCCAGTCACGCCCGGTCATCTCGGCCCCTCCTCACACGGTGCGGCGCCTCTACCCTAACGACTTGACCAGTTCAAGGAGATGGACATTCATCACAACGTCCTTCTCCTATACGAAGATCACTCCGCTCCAGTCATAGAGGCGCAGTCTCACCATGCGCATGCTGATGTCGGAGATCGAGTCCGGCTGACGACCACGGGGGGCCGCCCCCGCCGGGTGATCCTGCGGGAGACGGAGGCGTGTCACCGGGTGGGTCCGGCGAGGTGCGGCTAGCGCCGGCCCGCGCAGGTGATACAGAGAACCGCCCACGGCAGGGCCTCCAGGCGGCCGGGGGCGATGGCGGCGCCGCAGCGGTCGCACGAGCCGTAGGTGTCCTTCTCCAGCTTGACCTGGGCCCGGCGCACGTCGGCGAGCATGGTGCGCAGGCGCTCGTGCGAGCCGACCTGGGACATCCTCTCGACGGCGAGGCTCGTCCAGTCGCCCACCCGCTTGCCGAAGGAGATGCCTCCCTGCTCGTCCGGCGAGGCGGAGAGTTCCGCCAGCGTGCCTTCGAGTTCGGCGCGCTTACGTTCCAGTACCACTGCGACATCGTTCACGGTTACCTCTACCTCCTGTTCACTAATGACCCGGCGGGCTACGGGCTGCGGGGATGGACGCGCGTTCGCGGTGGGCGGCGGAGCCCGGACCGGGAATGACGACCGTTTCATTGGAACCCCCCGGAACCGCGGGACATTCCCGGCCGCCGCGCGGAGGTGTCCGCCATCGGGCGGGAGGAGGCCGGGTTAGGCTCCGGAGATGACCGATCTCTCGGAATTCGCGCGCCTGGTCACCGAGGACCACGGGCTGTGCGTCGTCTCCACCCTGCGCCCCGGCGGAACCATCCGCTCCTCGGTGGTCAACGCGGGGGTGCTCGACCACCCCGTCACCGGGCTGCCCGTGGTCGGCTTCGTCGCCAGGGGGGACGCCCGCAGGCTCTCCGACCTGCGGGCCAGGCCGTACGCCAACGTCGTGGTCCGGGCGGGATGGCGGTGGGCCTCGGCGGAGGGCCCGGTCGAGCTGATCGGTCCCGGCGATCCGTTGCCGGGTGTCGACGCCGAGGGGCTCCGGCTGCTGCTCCGCGCGGTCTTCGGCGCGGCGGGCGGCACCCACGACGACTGGGCGGCCTACGACCGTGTCATGGCCGAGGAGCGGCGCACCGTCGTCCTGCTCGCACCCGAGCGGCTCTCCGCCAACTCCTGAGCCGGCCCTCGGGGAGGTGACAGGCCTCGCGGCCAAGCCCGTGCCCGGTTTCCCGGCTCGGCGAGCTCCGGCGGCCTGCCGGGGTGTGGGCCGCACCCCCGGAGGGGGGATCGGAAAATGTGGGCGGAGCCTTCTAGGCTGGGCTCATGGCACGAGCTAACGACGCCGTGGCGGCGGCGCTGGAGGAGTACGCGGAGCTCTTCGCGATGACGGGCGGCGACGCGTTCCGAGTGCGCAGTTACCAGAAGGCCGCCAAGGCGATCGCGGGGTTCCCCGAGGACATCGAGGTCACGGCGGTGCGGAACGTGCCGGGGGTGGGCGAGGCGATCGCCGGGAAGGTGGAGGAGTTTCTGGACAGGGGCAGCTTCCGGCAGCTCGACGACCTGCGCGGGAAGGTTCCCGAGGGGGTGCGGAGGCTGACCCGGATCGCCTCCCTCGGGCCGAAGAAGGCGATCTTCCTCTTCCAGGAGCTGGGCATCGACTCCCCCGAGGCCCTGGCCGGGGCGATCACGCAGGGGCGGCTGCGGGGGGTGAGGGGCTTCGGCGCCAAGACCGAGGAGAACCTGCTCAAGGGGATCGAGCAGCTTGAGCGGGACGGCGCCAGGGTGCACATCGGCGTGGCCATGGACCTGGCCGAGCGGATCGTCGCCTCGCTGCCCGCCGAGCGGATCGCCTACGCCGGGTCGCTGCGCCGGATGAAGGACACCGTCGGCGACATCGACATCCTCGCGGTCGGCCCCGAGAGCCTGATGGACGACTTCAAGAGCCGGCCGTACGTGGCGGAGGTCATCGCGTCGGGTGGGAAGAAGACCTCGATCCGCACCGCCGAGGGGCTCCAGGTCGACCTGAGGGTGGTGCCGGCGGAGTCGTGGGGCGCGGCGATGCAGTATTTCACCGGGTCGAAGGAGCACAACGTGCACCTGCGCGAGATCGTGGTGAAGAAGGGGTGGAAGCTCTCGGAGTACGGCCTGTTCGACGGGGAGCGGGTGATCGCGGCCGAGCGGGAGGAGGACGTCTACCGGGCGCTCGGCATGCGGTGGATCCCTCCCGCGCTGCGCGAGGACGGCGGGGAGATCGCCGCCGCGCTCAAGGGCGAGCTGCCCGTGCTGGTCACCGAGGAGGATCTCCGGGGTGACCTGCACACCCACACCGACCTGACCGACGGCATCGCCTCGCTGGAGGACATGGTCGCGGCGGCCCACGCGCGCGGTCACTCCTACTACGCGGTGACCGATCACGCCCCCGATCTCACGATGCAGCGGATGACGCTGGACAAGGCCCTGCGGCAGCGCGAGCGGTTGCACCGCCTTCAGGCGAGATATCCGGATATGCGGCTGCTGCACGGCACCGAGCTCAACATCGCCCCCGACGGCTCGGTCGACTGGCCGGCCGAGGTGCTGGCGGGCTTCGACGTGTGTGTGGCGAGCGTGCACTCGCACTTCACCCAGTCGCGCGCGGAGATGACCCGGAGGTTCGTCACCGCGTGCGAGAACCCGCACGTCCACATCATCGGGCACCCCACCACCCGCAGGATCGGCAGGCGTCCGCCGGTGGACGCCGACTGGGACGCGGTGTTCCGCGCCGCCGCCCGCACCGGCACCGCGATGGAGATCGACTCCTTCCCCGACCGCTCCGACCTCCCCTCCGACCTGGTACGGCTGGCACACCACCACGGTGTGAGGTTCTCCATCGACAGTGACGCCCACGCGGTGCCCCATCTGGCCAACCAGCGCTTCGGCGTCGGCATCGCGCAACGGGCCTGGCTGACCGCCGACGACGTGATCAACACCTGGCCGCTGGAACGGCTGCTGGCCTTCCTGGGACGTTGAGCGTCACGGGGTCGTCATCCCCCTCCACAAATTACATGGTTTCCTGGTAGGAAATAAATGTAGAAGAAGAGGAGGTGCCTCATGCCGTACGAGGAGCTGGGGAGCACGGAGGTTCACCGGCGCGCCCGCGCCGGACGGCCCGTCCGGGGGGAGCACGACCGGCTCAGGCCGGTCACCGCCGCCGGGGGGACGACTCGGGACGACGGGATTCCGACGATCGTCAAGCCGCTGCCGCCCGAGCTGTTCATCGCGCACGACACCAACGCCGAGATGCGCTGGGAGGCGATGCGCGACGTCGGCTACCACGTGCCCAACGACCGCTTCTTCGTGCGCAGCCACACCTCCACCCCCATCGTCGACGCGGCGGCCTGGCGGCTGAGGCTGCACGGTTCCGGGCTGCGCAACCCCAGGGGCTTCGGCTACGAGGAGCTGCTCGCCATGTCCCCGGTGACCGTGGACATGGCGATCGAGTGCGCCGGCAACGGCCGGAGTCTCTTCGGCAACCAGCAGGGGCAGGAGATCTCCGGCACCCCGTGGCGGCTCGGCGGCATCGGGGTGGCCCGCTGGCGCGGGGTGCCGCTGGCCTCGGTGCTGGACCTGGCGGGGATCACCCCCGACGCCGTCGACGTCATGCCCCGGGGGCTCGACTCCGACTACGTGGCCGAGGGCGTCAACCACGGTCCGGCGCGCCGGCCGTTCCCGGTGTCCAAGGCGCTCAAGGACGTGATCCTGGCCTACGAGATGAACGACCGGCCGCTCCCGCCCGACCACGGTTACCCGGTACGGCTGATCGTCCCCTCCTGGATCGGCCTGGCGTCGATCAAGTGGGTGGGTGACATCGAGGTCTCCACCTCGTCGCTGTTCTCACCGTGGAACACGGTGTTCTACCGCATGTTCGGCGAGGGGTACCCGCCGGAGGGCAGCGCCCCGCTGAGCGTCCGGGGAGTCAGGAGCGCCTTCGAGCTGCCGTGGGAGGCCACCGTGGTCGCCGGACACCCGCATGTGCTGCACGGGCGGTCGTGGTCGGGCAACGGCCGGATCACCCGGGTGGAGGTGAGCTTCGACGGCGGGGCCACCTGGCGGTGCGCCCGGCTGCGCGGCCCGCATGTCGCGTCGGCCTGGACCCGCTGGCACATCACCTGGAACCCCCGGCATACCGGCCCCTGCACCCTGCTCGCCCGGGCCGGCGACGAGACGGGCGCGGTCCAGCCGTCGCGAACCCCGTACAACAGGTACGGGTATCTCTTCGACGCCGTCGTGCGCCACCCGGTGACGGTGGTGAACGGCTAGCCGTAGCCCCCGCCCGCGACCGGCGCCGCTCACGACATCGGAGGTTCATGGCGTTTGAATACGCAACTCTTACCTCCCCGGCACGGCGTGCCGCGTTCTCCCTGTACGGCGTGCGTATTGAGTGATAGGGCAGGACATCTCACCGGAATCCACCGCCGAACCACCTCATATCGTCTGGAAGACTCCCAGAGTCACCCAGGCGAAACAGAACGGAAACGAGCCGGAGTGATGATGGCCTTATCCGCTCCCGTCTTCCGCCAGGAGGTTCGACCGATGCGCCAGCTGACCGCGCTCGACGCGCAGTTTCTGCACGCCGAGTCGGCGACCACCGCGGCCCACGTCGCCGGGGTGGCGATCCTCGACGCGGCCCAGAGCCCGGTGGGGGCCGTCACGCGCGAGGCCCTGATCGGACTGCTCCGCGAGCGGCTGCACCTCGCCCCCGCGCTGAGCCTGCGCCTGGTGGGTGTGCCGTTCGACCTCGACCGTCCGTACTGGGAGGAGGTCGTCGACCTCGACGTGGCCGACCACGTCCACGAGGTGACCCTCCCGCTGCCCGGTGACGAGGCCCAGCTCGCCGAGCAGGTGGCCCGCATCCACGAGCGGCACCTGGACCGTGGCCGCCCACTCTGGGAGATGCATCTCATCCAGGGGCTGACCGGCGGCCGGGTCGCGCTCTACGCCAAGATCCACCACTGCGTCGTCGACGGGGTGACGGGCACCGAGACCATGGCCGCCCTGCTGGACCTCACCCCCGAGCCCCGCGCGGTCGAGCCGCCCGCGGCGTCGCCGTCCGTGACCACGGCTCCCGGACCACTCGCGATGCTCACGGTGGCCGCGGCCCGGTCCGTGGCGCATCCCGCACGGGCGCTGCGCGCGCTGGGCCGGCTGGTGGCCGATCTCGACGCGATCCCGGTGGCCTCGGCGCTGCCGGGAGCCCGGGTGGTGGCCGAGACGGCCCGGACGATCGGGGGGAACCCGGGGGAGCTGCCCGAGCTGCCCGTGCTGTCCGCCCCGCGCACGCCGTTCAACGGCCCGATCAGCGCCGAGCGGCGCTTCTCCTACGGCTCGGTCCCGCTCGCGGACGTCAAGCGGGTCGCCCGCGCCTTCGGGATCAGCGTCAACGACGTGGTCATGACACTGTGCGCCTCGGCGTTGCGCGCCTGGCTGTGCGAGCACGACGCGCTGCCCGACCGGCCGCTGGTCGCCGCGGTCCCGGTCGCGCTCCGTACCACGGGAACGGAGGAGACGGTCGGCAACCGGCTCTCCGTGATGATCACTCCGATGCCGACGGACATGGCCTCGCCCCTCGAACGCCTGCGGGCCATGGGGCAGACGATGCGCCGGGCCAAGCGCCGTTTCGCCGGCTCCCCCGCCACCTGGCTGGGCGAGCTGTCCTCGGTGCTGCCCTCGGCCGTCACCGCGCTCGCCACCCCCGCGGTCTTCCGGCTGGCCTCGATCGTGCTGCCGCCGATCAATCTGATCGTGTCGAACGTGCCGGGACCGCAGCTCCCGCTGTACCTGTGCGGGGCCCGGGTGCTCGCCTACCACCCGATGTCGGTGCTGACCGACATGAGCGGCGGGCTCAACATCACCTGCTTCTCCTACGACGGCTCGCTGGACTTCGGCGTCCTCGCCTGCCCCGACCGGGTGGAGGACGTGTGGCGGCTGATGGGTCACCTGCAGGAGGCGATGGACGAGCTGGTGGAGCTGGTCGGTCCCAGCCCGGCCAAGGAGATGATTCCCGTCTGAGAGGCCGCCGACGCCGGCGCGGACGTCACCCCAGGGCGTGGGCGATGAGCTCGGCGACGGCGTCGGCGTCGATGTGGTGGCCGGTGAGCTGGCAGAGGTTCTCCTGGTAGAGCAGGACCGCGGCGAAGGTGACCGCGGCCACCTCCAGCCGGGCGGCGTCGCCGCGGGGCGTGGGCAGCGCCAGCTCCAGCGCGAACCGGGCCCGCCGGATGATCTCACCGTTCAGCCGGCCGAGCCGGTCACGGACCGAACGGTGGGTGTCCGCCTCGCGGAACAGGATGCGGCGCATCGCCGGGGAGGCGCTGAGCGGCAGGCGGCGGGCCAGCCGGGACAGGGCCCCCGCCGCGTCGCCGGGGACAGCCTCCACCTCGGGAACCTCCTCGACGAGGGTGCGCTCGTCGATCAGCGCGACGAGCACGTCGATCTTCTTCGGGAAGTAGTGGAAGACCAGGCCCTTGGGCACCCCGGCCAGCCGGGCGATCTCCGCGGTGGGGGTCGCCTCGTAGCCGATCCCGGCGAAGAGCTCCTCGGCGGCGTCGAGGATGCGGGTGCGCGCGCCGGAGTCGGAGGCGTCACGCGTGCGCCTGGACATGCCGGAGCGCTCTCTGAAGCTGGCCACAGCCCGACCATAGCCCCGGATCCCGCCGGTTTTCCATGCCGCCGGGGGGAGAGCACCGTACGCCTCGGGGACCGGCCCGGATCCGCGGCGCCATCGACGCATCCCGGGAATCCGCAAAATCCTAAAAATCTGGAACATACCGGCAATCGCCAACGCCGCGACGGAGGTGCCGGGAGAATCCCGGAGGCCCCTGCCGGTACCGCGGGTAATGACGTCCAGTCGGCCAACAAGGGGCCCATTAAATCCATATTTATCCAGCAAATAGGGTGATAAGTATGAGCATTGCTGAGCTGAACCTCTTCCCGCTCTGCCTGGGCGGCAACGTATTCGGCTGGACCGCGGACCGGGACGCGTCCTTCGCCGTCCTGGACGCCTACGCCGAGGCGGGCGGCAACTTCGTGGACACCGCCGACGTGTACTCCGAGTGGGTTCCCGGGCACACCGGCGGCGAGTCGGAGACCGTCCTCGGCGACTGGATGGCCGCCAGGGGCAACCGCGACCGGATGGTGGTGGCGACCAAGGTCGGCTCGCTGAGCAGCCGCCTCGGGCTATCGGCGGCGAACATCCGCCGGGCCGCCGAGGACTCGCTGCGGCGGCTGCGGACCGACCGCATCGACCTGTACTGGGCGCACATCGACGACGCCGGGACCCCGCTGGAGGAGACCCTCGGCGCGTTCGACGACCTGATCGGCGAGGGCAAGGTCCGCAACATCGGCGCCTCGAACCACGGAGCCGAACGGCTGGCCGAGGCGCTGGCCGTCTCCGATCGGGAGGGCCTGGCCCGCTACGGGGTGCTGCAGCAGCACTACAACCTGGTGGAGCGCGGCTACGAGGGCGCGCTGCGCGAGGTGGTGCGCGCCGAGGGGCTGACCAGCACGCCGTACTTCGGGCTGGCCCGCGGCTTCCTGACCGGCAAGTACCGGCCCGGGGTCACGGTGGACAGCGCCCGCGCGGGCGCGGCGGCGGCCTATCTGACCACCGAGCGCGGTCCCCGGGTGCTGGACGCGCTGGACAAGGTGGCGGCCGACCGCGGCGTCGCCCCGGCCACCGTCGCCCTCGCCTGGCTGGCCGCCCAGCCGACCGTGGCCACGCCGATCGCCAGCGCCCGCAGTGTCGAGCAGCTCCGGCCGCTGCTCGCGGTCGCCGAGCTGAAGCTGGGCGAGGACGAGCTGGCACTGCTGGACGCGGCCTCCCGGTAGACGCCTCCCCCGTATGCGCCTACCGGCGGACGGTAGGCGCCTACCGGTGAAGATCGGCACGGCGCCGGGCCCGGCCGCGTCACGGCCGGGCCCGATCCCCCTCGTCCGGGCTCAGTGCCGGACGGCTCCCTCCGCTCCGACGCCGGTGAGCGAGCGGACCTCGATCTCGGCGTACTTGGCGGGGTTGTACTCCTTGCTGAGCCGTGTGCCGGCGAAACCGGCCAGGAACCCGAGCGGGATCGAGACGATGCCGGGGTTGCTCAGCGGGAACCAGGCGAAGTGGGCGTCCGGGAACAGCGAGGTCTCGCTGCCCGACACGACCGGTGAGAAGACCACCAGGAGCAGCGCGGAGACCAGGCCGCCGTAGATGGCCGAGACGGCTCCGGCGGTGTTGAAGCGCCGCCAGAACAGGCTGTAGAGGATGGCGGGCAGGTTGCCCGACGCGGCCACCGCGAAGGCCAGCGCGACCAGGAAGGCGACGTTCTGCCCCTGGGCGAGGATGCCGAGCCCGATGGCGACCGCGCCGATGACGAAGGCGGAGACCCTGGCGACCAGGACCTCCTCCCGGTCGGTGACGTCTCCGCGCTTGAACACGTGGGCGTACAGGTCGTGGGCGAAGCTCGACGAGGAGGCCAGCGTCAGGCCGGCGACGACCGCCAGGATGGTGGCGAAGGCGACCGCGGCGATGACGGCCAGCAGGATCGTGCCGCCCACATCGCCGAAGATCTGCTCGCCGATCGCCTGGGCCAGCAGCGGCGCCGCGGTGTTGCCCGCCTTGTCCTGCGCCGCGATCGCCTTGCCGCCGACCAGCGCCGCCGCGCCGAAGCCGAGCGTGAGGGTGAGCAGGTAGAAGACGCCGATGATGCCGATGCCCCAGAGCACCGACTTGCGGGCCTCCCTGGCGGTGGGGACCGTGTAGAAGCGGATCAGGATGTGCGGCAGGCCCGCGGTGCCGAGCACCAGCGCGAGACCGAGGCTGATCAGGTCGATCTTTCCGGCGAGCCCCTGCGCCGCGGTGCCGTACTTCAGGCCGGGGACGAGGAACTGGCCGCCCTTGCCGCTCCGGGAGGCGGCCTCGCCGAGCAGTGCCGAGACGTTGAAGCCGTACTTGCCGAGCACCAGCAGCGTGACCAGGGTCGCGCCGCCCATGAGCAGCACGGCCTTGACGATCTGCACCCAGGTGGTGCCCTTCATGCCGCCGACGACCACGTAGACGACCATCAGCAGGCCGACGCCGACGATGGTCAGCGCCTTGCCCGCCGGCGACGTGACGCCGAGCAGCAGGCCGACCAGCGCGCCCGCGCCGACCATCTGGGCCAGCAGGTAGAAGATCGACACGGTGATGGTGGAGACGCCCGCCGCGGTGCGGACCGGGCGCGGGCTCATCCGGAAGGCCAGGACGTCGGCCATGGTGAACTTGCCGGAGTTGCGCATCAGCTCGGCGACCAGCAGCAGCGCCACCAGCCAGGCGACCAGGAAGCCGATCGAGTACAGGAAGCCGTCGTACCCGGAGAGGGCGATGATCCCGGCGATGCCCAGGAAGCTCGCGGCCGACATGTAGTCGCCGCCGATCGCCAGGCCGTTCTGCACGCCGCTGAAGGACCGGCCCCCGGCGTAGAAGTCGGTGGCGTCCTTGGTGTTGCGGCTGGCCCAGAAGGTGATCGCCAGCGTTCCGGCGACGAAGATCAGGAAAAGGGTGGTGGACAGCGTCTGGTGGTTCACGCGTTCTCCTTCTCGGCCTCGTGCTCGGCCTCCTGGCGGATCTCGTCGGCCAGCGGGTCGAGCCGCCTGCCGGCGTACCGGGAGTAGGCCCAGGCGATCAGGAAGGTCGAGACGAACTGGAGCAGTCCCAGGATCAGCGCCACGTTGACGTTGCCGAACACCTTGACGGCCATGAGGTCGCGCGCCCAGCCGGACAGCACCACGTAGAGCAGGTACCACGCGAGGAAGGCCCCGGTCATCGGAAACGCCCACGACCGGAAGCGCCGTCTCAACTCCTGGAACCTGTCATCGGCCTCTATTCGTTCATAAACCGATGAGTCATGTTGCCTGGCGGTCATCGGACCTCCCACAAATGTGATCTGGATCACGGACAACGTAGGAGGGGAAGGTACCCCGCGACGAGCCCCTGACGTGGGCTCTTCGCCCAGCCGCCGACGAGTCGCGTTTAGTTGGGGATGGCTTGCGGTGAAAGGTCCGTCTTGTGCGCCCAGCGGTTGGACCGGCCTCGTCACCGGTGGCCGGCGAGCCGCCGTACCGCCCGGCCGGTGGGCAGAACCGGAACCGCGCTGTGGACCATGGAGAACGTCTCCAGGCCCGGGACGATCACCGTGAGCACCGGGCATCTGTCGTGCGCCGGATTCCAGCGGAAGAAGTACGCGGCGAAACCGGAGCGCTCCAGCGTCTCCAGGATCACGGCGACCTGTTGGTCGACGCCCTCGGGCCCGGCGGCGGGCAGCCGCGCGTCGAACACCAGCCGGCCGATCAGCGGGGCGGGGTCGAGGCGGGCGCAGCGTTCGAGCAGCGGCCACCGCCGCAGGCTCTCCAGCCTGCGGCCCAGGGTCAGGTCCACGCCGAGAGACAGGTTGAACGACGACTGCACCACCTCGGTGAGCGCCCGCTCCACCGCGTACTCGGGGTCCAGTGAGGCACCGGAGCCGATCACCCCCGGGTACGGCCCGGCACGCGAGGGAAGCGCGCAGTAGGTGGGGATGCCCAGGTCGGAGGTGATGTCGACAACCAGTGGGGGTGTGCCGAGCTGGGCGGCGACCTCGCCGTGGAGCTGGCGCAGGTCCGGCGGAAGGAGACCGGGGTCGAGCACCGACAGCGGCGACTCCCCGTCGAGGTACCAGTCGAGGAAGGCGTGGGAGAGCGCGTCCCGCTCGACGACCTCCAGCAGGCCGTGCAGGAGCGCGTCCCGCTCGGCGACCCCGGTGGCCGTGCCGCTGTCGTAGGCGTAGCGGAGATAGGGCTCGTAGCACAGGTCGTCGCCGGGGATCGGGTGGCTGCGGCAGGACGGCGACCTGGAGAAGGCCGGGTACCAGAGCGCGGACCGCCCCGGGGTCATCGGTTCGGCGCGCAGGCAGGCGAGGTCGGCGCCGGGATAGTCACGGGCGAGACGGTGGATCATCTCCTCCCCGCGCAGCTCGGGCTGTGACACCACGGCCGTGACGGACAGCGCCCGCACCCGCCGGCGGTGCCGGTGCTCCCGGTGCTCCCGGGCGAGCGCCGCCTGCCCCTCCTCGTGCTGGAGGTGCTGCCAGGCCTCGAACAGCGCGCTGACCCTGCTCTGCGTGCCGGCCCCCTTGCCGAGGGATGCGGTGACCGCGCGCCCAGCCGGGTCGCGGACGGTGCAGCGATGCACGGGAAACTCCGCCGAGCCGGCCGAGATCAGCTCCGTCGACAGACCTCGGTCTGCGAGAACGGACTCGATGACGGCCAGCGCGCCGACGAGACCGGTGCCGCGTTCCCGCTGGGCGCGCGTCACCACGGTCAGCGCGTTCCGGGAGCGAACCTCAGGGTGAAGAACTGGTCGAGGAGGACCTTCTCGGCCGGAGTGACCGAGAAGGTGTCCTCCAGTTGGAAGCCATCCGGTTTGAGAAGCGACTGACCGTTGGAGTTGCTGTTGCCCATCGCGCACTCCTTTACGCCCGCTTGACTACCCGAAATGCCGGATATTACTGATCATTTCGACATAGGTAATGGATCTTGTCAAGGGGAGCGTGGGCGCCAGTCCCCCCGATCGAGATCCAGCGTCTCGGGAGTGTGCAGACGGACCATGATCCTGGCCACTCCCGGCGGGATACGGCCCGGGGTGAGCAGCGAGACCACCACCATCACCGCGAAGGCGACCGGCACCGACCAGGCGGCCGGCTGGGCCAGCAGTGCCCCGGTCAGGCCGGTGTGCGGGCCCCCGACGAGCGTCAGCAGCACCGCCCCGCAGGCCAGCCCGCCACCGGCGAGCAGCCCGGCCGTCGCGCCCGCGGACGTCAGCCGCCGCCACCAGATGCCCAGCACCAGCAGCGGGCAGAAGGAGGACGCCGCCACCGCGAAGGCCAGCCCCACCACGTCGGCGACCGGTAGCGCGCGGGCCAGGGCCGCCAGGCCCAGCGGCATGACCACGGCCACCACCGTCGCCGCCCGGAACGAGCGCACCCCGCCCCGGAGGATGTCCTGCCCGATGACCCCCGCGACCGAGACCGTCAGCCCCGAGGAGGTCGACAGGAACGCCGCGAAGGCCCCGGCCGTCACCAGCGCGGTCAGCAGGTCCCCCGCCACTCCCCCGAGCAGCCGCCCGGGCAGCGTCAGCACCACCGTGTCGCCGCCCCGCAGCCCGGGAAGGTAGATCCGGCCCAGCGTGCCGTAGACGGCCGGCATCAGGTAGAAGGCGCCCAGCAGCGACAGGACCACCAGCGTGGTACGGCGTGCGGCCCGGCCGTCGGGGTTGGTGTAGAAGCGGACCAGCACGTGTGGCAGCCCCATGGTGCCCAGGAACGTCGCCAGGATGAGCGAGTAGGTCGAGTAGAGGCCGTACTCCCTGCCGCCGGACAGCGGCAGCGCCCAGGTGGCCGTGTCCCCGGCGCTCAGCCCCGGCGCGCCGCCCGCCCGCCAGGCCGACAGCAGGAACACCAGCGGCACGGCCAGCGCGGTGAGCTTGAGCCAGTACTGGAACGCCTGCACGAACGTGATCGACCGCATGCCCCCGGACAGCACGTTCGCCGCCACCACGGCCGCCACCAGCAGCCCTCCGGCCCAGTCCGGCGCCCCGGTGATGGCGCGCAGCACCAGACCCGCGCTCTGGAACTGCGGCATCAGGTACAGCCAGCCGATCAGCACGACCAGCACACCGGCCGTCCGGCGCACGGCCATCGACTCCAGCCGCGCCTCGGCGAAGTCGGGAAGGGTGTAGGCGCCCGAGCGGCGCAGTGGCGCGGAGACCAGGACCAGCAGCACCAGATACCCACCGGTCCAGCCGACCGGCAGCCAGAGCATGTCCGCGCCGTGGACGAGAATCAGCCCGGCGATGCCCAGGAAGCTCGCCGCCGACAGGTACTCCCCGCCGATGGCCGAGGCGTTCCAGAGCGGGGAGACCGTGCGGGAGGCGACGTAGAAGTCGGAGGTGGTACGCGAAAGCCGGATGCCGAACGCGCCGATCAGCACGGTCGCCAGCATCACCAGCACGACCGCGGTCACGCCGTACGCGGTGCTCACCGCGCCCGCTCCACCAGCTCGGCGAAGTGGCGCTCGTTCCGCTCGGCCTGCCGCACGTAGAGCCAGGCTCCGGCGACGAACGCCGGGTAGATCAGACCGGCCAGCACCACCCAGGGCAGCGGGATCCCCAGCAGCCGGATCTCGCGCAGCCGGGGCACCAGCAGGAACAGCAGCGGAAGGCCGCCGACCACGCAGCCGAGCACCGTGCAGACGAACAGGGCCAGCCGGAACTGGGTGCGCACCAGCGAGCGCATGTAGACCTCGCCCAGCCGGGTCTGCTCGTCGATCTCCCGGGTCACCGGGTAGCGGGGGTGACGGGCCGCCGTGGTGCGGGGGCTGGTCACGACCTCGCGTCTCGGCCGCCCCGGCTCGGGGGACTCCGGTCCCCCGCTCATTCGGGCCGGCCCCTGCGCGCCCGGCGGACCAGCAGGTCACGCAGTTCGCGGGTGTGGCGCCGGCTCACCGGGATCTCGGTCTCGCCGATGCGGACCACGCAGCGGCCCGAGTCGATGTGCAACTCGTCGATGTGCCTGAGGGCGACCAGGTGACTGCGGTGCACCCGGACGAACCCCGCCGACGACCAGCGCTCCTCCAACGTGGCCAGCGAGATGCGGACCAGGTGGCTGCCGCCCGCGGTGTGCAGGCGCGCGTAGTCGCCCTGCGCCTCGACGTAGCGGACCTCGGAGCCGGCCACGAACCGGGTGACGCCGCCCAGCTCGACCGGGATGGTGCCGGGGTCGGTACGGCCGGCCCCGTCGCCCTCCGGCAGCTCGGCCGAGACGCACACCCGCCGGACGGCCTCGGCGAGCCGCTCCGGTCGTACCGGTTTGAGCAGGTAGTCCTCCGCCTTGATCTCGAAGGCGTCCACCGCGTGCTCCTCGTAGGCGGTCACGAACACCACCCGCGGCGGGCTGGCGAACTGCGACAGCAGCCTGCCGAGCACCACCCCGTCCAGGCCCCGCATCCGGATGTCGAGGAAGACCGCGTCGATCGGCCGCCTTTCGGCGATCGCCCGGTCCAGGACGCGCAGCGCCGCGGCCCCGTCCCTGGACAGGAAGACCTCGCCGATGCGGGGATCGTCCCGCAGCAGGTAGGCCAGATCCTCCAGGGCGGGAAGCTCATCGTCCACCGCCAGGACACGAAGGCCGTTCACGCTCACTCCTCCGGATCGGCGACGGCTGAATCCCTAGAGGGTGATGAATCAGATATCGCCTGTCAACAGTTCCAGAATCCCCGAATCCATCGGACTCCCCGGAAATCACCTTGGTTCCCCTGCCGATCCGGAACACCTCCCCGCAGCGTCCACCGAAGAACGGGGCCGAGAACGAGCCGGCCCCCTGGAGATCTCCCCCTCTTCCGCGCGCAGTGTCCGGCAGGGCAGGCCCGAGGGCGTGACCCGAGAGGGGGAAGGTCAGTGGGCGGAGACCCCGGGACGGTACTTCGGCAGGCGGACACTGACCCTGGTGCCCGCTCCCTCGCCGGTCTCGGCCACCAGGCCGTACTCGTCGCCGTAGACCTGGCGCAGCCGCTCGTCGACGTTGGCCAGGCCCACTCCCCCCGTCCCCGAGCGCTCGTCGGCGTCACCGGCCAGGATGCGGCGCAGCCGATCCGGGTCCATGCCGATGCCGTCGTCCTCGACGCTGATCCGGCACTCGGCCCCCGCGTCCTCCGCGACGATCGAGATGCGGCCGGCGCCGGGCTTGCTCTCCAGGCCGTGTCTCACCGCGTTCTCCACCAGCGGCTGCAGGCACAGAAACGGCACGGCCACCGCGAGCACCTCGGGGGCGATCCGCAGGGTCACCTGGAGCTGGTCGCCGAACCGGGCACGCTCCAGGGTGAGGTAGCGGTCGATGGAGCGCAGCTCCTCGGCCAGCGTGGTGAACTCCCCGTGCCGCCGGAAGGAGTAGCGGGTGAAGTCGGCGAAGTCCAGCAGCAGCTCACGGGAGCGGTTCGGGTCGGAGCGGACGAAGCTCGCGATGGTCGTCAGCGAGTTGTAGATGAAGTGCGGGGAGATCTGCGCGCGCAGCGCGCGGACCTCGGCCTCCATCAGCCGCGTCCGGGACCGGTCGAGCTCGGCCAGCTCCAGCTGCGAGTCCACCCAGTTGGCCACCTCGTGGGTGGCCCGGACCAGGCCGGCCGAGGCGTGCCCGCCGTAGGCGGCCAGCGAGCCGACCACCCGGCCGTCGGTGGTGAGCGGCACCACGACGGCGAACCTGATGGGGCACTCGGGGATCTCGCACGAGACGACCTCCGGGCCGAGGACCTGGGTACGGCCCCCGGCGAGGGTCTTGGCGGCGTACGCGAACGCCTCCCGGGCGTGGTGGTCGCCCTCACCGTCGTAGACCAGCAGCCGCTGCTCGTCGGTGATCGCCAGGGCGGGAGAGCCGAGCAGCGCGCGCAGATGCCGTGAGGCCCGCTGGGTGCCCGCCTCGGTCAGCCCCCCGCGCAGCGGCGGCGCGGCGAGGGAGGCGGTGTGCAGGGTCTCGAAGGTGGCGCGCTCGGCCGGGCTGCTGCCCAGGTCGCGCCTGCCGCGCAGCACGCGCCACAGCACCAGGGCCGGGACACCGACCAGGGTGACCAGCAGCAGCACGGCGACGAGGGGTTCCACGTCCCGGACCCTATCTGTGCGGGTTCGGCGGCGCCGGTGGGACAGGCATCACGCCGGGCCCACACCTGGCCCCCGGCTGCTCACAGGCCGCCCGCACCGGCCGGGATCGGCCCGGTGGCGTCAGGGCAGGCGTCCTCGCAGGAGGGCCTGGGTGACCTGAACCATCCGGATGGCCTGGAGCCCCATGGCCGCAGGTCGCGTCTCGCCGGGCGGGCCCTCACCGTTCTCCGGGGGGTGGCCGGCGCCGTGGAGGTTGCCCGTCTGGAACCGGACGGGGTCGGCGTAACCGGGGGGCACGATGACGCAGCCCCAGTGGTAGAAGGTGTTGTCCATCGCGGGGATCGTGCTCTCCTTTCCTCAGTGCGGCGTCGCGGCGACGTCGAGACCGACCGGTCCGGCACGGCCCCGTGTCCTTCCCGGCCCGCCCCCGCCGGCCCGCCCCGCGGAACGTGCCCGACCGTCTCCGAGGAAACCCCCTCCAACCTGCAAAGACTCCTTGATTCGGAGAATTTTCGGCTCCGGCGGCGCCGCTTACCGCGGACCGGCGGCTAGCATTCACGCTGATCGACTTCCCAAGATCCCGAGGAGAGGTTCCGTGGACCCGATTCCCTACCGCGAGTGGCGCATGGACGTCGTCGATCCCGGCTTCAGCGAGTGGCTGCGGTCGGGGTGCGAGCCCGAGTGGACGGCGGTGGTGACCCATCCGTTCGCGGCCTCGATCACCCGGGGCGACACCCCCGACGACGACATGCGCCGCTACCTGCTCCAGGACTTCCAGTTCGTCGACTCGTTCACCGCGCTGCTCGGCGCGGCCGTGGCGAGCGCCGACAACTTCGAGTCGCGGGTGCCGTTCAGCCGGTTCCTGGGCGAGACGGCCACGGCCGAGGAGAAGACCTACTTCCACCGCGCGCTCGCCGCCCTCGGCGCCACCCCCGCCGACGTGGCCTCCGCTCCGGCCGAGCCGGTCACGGCCGACTTCCGCGCCCTGATGGACGAGGCCAGGACCAGCCTGGACTACCCGGTCATCCTGGCGATCCTGTGCGTCGCGGAGTGGAGCTATCTCGGCTGGGCCGCCCTGGCCGAGGGGCCGCCGCCGGAGAGCTTCGTCCACCGCGAGTGGATCGAACTGCACGAGGGGCCGGCGTTCCGGGCCTGGGTGAGGTTCCTCCGCGGTGAGCTCGATCGCCTCGGCCCCGAGCTCACCGCCGCCGAACAGCTCCGCGTGTTCGGCTTCTTCCGCCGCGCCGTACAGCTGGAGCTGCGGTTCTTCGACATGGCGGCCGGTTCCTGACCGCCGGTGCCCCGGTGGGCGCCGCCCCGCGCGCCCGTCCCGGGCTCCGTCAGGGGTGCACCGTCGTGGTGACGGTCTTGGTGAAGCGGTAGTTGCAGAACCGTTCGCGTGACTCCCGACGGCTGTCGTGCCGGGCGAAATCCTGCTTGCTGAGCCCGTCGAAGCTGTCGAAGCCGAGCTTGGCGACCGCGGTTCCGGCGCCGTGGCGGGGAAGCCGGGCGGTGAGGACGATCCGCCCCTTGTGCGGGATCTCGCCGCCGGCGGCGCACCAGACGCCGTCGGGGTGCTTCCCGCAGGGGAAGGTGGCGACCCGCCTGCCCGCGGTGTCGAAGAGTGTGGCCTTGGCCGGGCCCCGGGCGCCCTTGGGGAACGTACCGCCCACCCAGAAGGAACCCCAGTAGGGGGCGAAGGACTCCATCCAGGTCATGGAGTAGTTCAGGGTGTAGGTGACGCGTCCGGCCCGGTGGACGTGGGGGGTGGCCTTGGCCGCCACCTTGATGCTGATCAGGGGGTCCCGCTGGCATTTCTTGGCGGTGCCGACGCAGGCGGCCTCAGCCGGGGCGATCGGGGACAGCGCGACTGCGACAAGGGCTAAACCTGCGGTGAGGCCGAGAGCACGGCGCATAAGATCTCCTTGGTGTTCTGCCGGAGAACGCTACTTCCGCCACGGCGTCTCCGTTCCGGATTTCGGAGGGACCAGGCCGGGCGGGCGGTTGGGGAAGAGTCGCGGAGCCGCGTCACGACGGCGGCGGAGGCGACCGGCGGGCGGTGGCCGTTGCTCATGCGCTGCCCGTCCTGAAGAGGTTGACGGATCCCGACATCGACCACAACGTACGGGCCGCCCGAACGGTTCAGCGGACGCGTCACCGAATGCGGCGGAGCGCTGGAAAGGGCCTCCTCGCGGGTGAGAACCGGCACGGGATGTTCCGGGCAGACGGAAAGGAGGGGGTCCGCCGCCCACCCGGAAGCGGCCAGATTACTCCGGCGCCCCGGAGGTCGGCGCGCCCGGCCGTACGGACGGGACCCGGGGCTCCGGAGGTGGCTCGACCGCCGTGCGGACGAGGTCCGGGGGGTTCAGGGGGTGGCTCGACCGCCGTGCGGACAAGGCCCGGGGCCTCGCGCCGCACGCCGGGAAAAGCCCGGCAGGAGGTTCGCGAGCGGGCCACGACGGGCGCCGCGCGGCACACCGGGAGAACACGGCGGCAGGCCGCCCCCGGAGACGGAGACGGCCTGCCGATCCGCGTGTATCCGCTTCTCCCCGGCCTACCTCCTCTTTCTCCCGCCCCTGCCCCTGCCGCGGCTCAGCGCGCGGAACACGACCAGCCCGAGCACGGCCGCCGCCGCGACGAGCGCGACGGGACGCTTGCCGGCCTCGGTCGTCACCCGCCCCGCCGCGTCCTTGATCTCGACGGGGGTGGCCTCCTTGACCCGCCCCACCATCTCGGTGGCGGTGGTGGCCGTAGCCGCCCGCACCCTGCGCAGTTCGTCGCCCACCTGGGTGGCCGTCTCCTGAACGCGGCCTTTGACGTCGGTCTTGTGCATCAGAGCCTCCACGGTGTCGCCCAGTTCACGACGGTCTCTCTCGATGTCCCGCCGTACGGATTCCTTACTCGTCCCGCTGTCCGCCCCGTCGGCGGCGCCGCCCGTCCCGGCCTGGCCCGACCCGGCAGGGTCCGGCCTGGCATCGGTCGCGGAAACGCCGGTCCTCCCGACGTCGCCGGTCCTGCGGGCCGCCCCGGCGGCCCCCGGCGCGGGGGCGGCCTCCGGGGCTCCGGTCCCCCCGGCCGTTCCCTCCGGCAGCCGGGGTGTCCCGTCGTGCCGGGACGGCGGCACGCCGGGGTGCGCGACGGACACGCCGTCCAGTTCCTTCGGCGGGAGGTTCAGCGACATCCGCTCGTCGGAGGGGATCGGCGTACCGACCTCCTCCCGGCGGGCTCCGACGGTTCCGGCATCCGGAATGTCGTGGTCGCCACTGCCCGGATCGTTCTCGGTCATCGGTGCGCCCTCTCCCTCACCGCGTCGATGTCGTGCTTGATGCTCTCGATGGTCCGCTCGGGAGCCGGTGGAGTGGCCTCGGCCACCTGACGCCTGCCGAGGAGGCCGAGAAGGGCGGCCACGGCCAGGAGCACCACGCCCACGATCACGGCGGCCACCCATCCGGGCACGGCCTGGGCCAGGAGCAGGATCACCGCGGCCACCAGGGAGCCGCCCCCGAACAGGGCCACGACGCCCGCCCCGCCGAACAGCCCCGCGCCGATCCCCGCGTGCCTGCCCTTCTCCGCCAGTTCCAGCTTGGCCAGGCGGAGTTCGTCCCCGACCAGGCGCGACACCTCCTCCGACAGCTGCCGGATCAGCTCGGCCGTGGACAGGGCGTCCTTGGAACCGTTGCTCATGGCATTCCTCCTCCCTCCAGGAGAAGGCGTCTACCCTCTCCCACCGTGGCAAACCTCCGCCCGGCGGCGATGGACCGTGACGTTGCCCGTCCTTTTCCCGGTCGGTACGGTCCGTTTCCCCGCGCCCCCGCTCCCGGCGCCCCTGATCTCCGCGCCACGGCCGCCCTCGTCGTGAGACCCTTGCCCCAGCTTCGGAACACGGCGAGGAAGGGCGGCGCGCTAGAAATGGCACAGATCGTCGGTGGCGGACGCCCGGTCAACGACGCCGAGCGGCGGGTCATCGCGCATCTGCGGGACAACTCCCCCGACGACTGGCTGTTGCTGCACAACATCGAGGTGCCGCGCGGCGACGACGCCTTCGAGGTCGATGTGATCGTCATGACCCGCCACTCGCTCTGCCTCATCGACGTCAAGGGCACGCGAGGCCGGATCGAGGTCGCCGGAACGCGCTGGTTCCCCGCGCGGCGGGACGCGTTCGGTTCCCCGGTGGCCAAGCTCCGCGGCAACGGGCGCGCGCTCAAGGGGCTGCTCACCCAGGAGCGGCGGGAGCTGGAGCGGGTGTACGTCGACAGCGTCGTCGTGCTGACCGGGCCCGGCACGGAGCTGGTCGACCCGGTCGGCCGTGACTCGCGGCACGTCACCGACCTGCCCGGGCTGATCGGCACGCTGAGCGACGTCTCACGTATCAGGCGCGGCTACACGCCGGACGCGACGCCGTACCGCACCGCGATCATCGAGGCGCTGAACGGCAGCGTGCGGCGGTCCACCGCGCCGCCGAGGTTCGGCAACTGGGAGGTGCGGGAGCAGCTGGGCGGGGACAACCGGACCACCGAGTACCGGGCGACCAGCGCGACGATCCCGGGGAGCGAGACGGTACTGCTCCGGGTGTACCGGGCCGATCCGCTGGCCGAGAAGGAGCCTCGGGCGGCCGAGCGGCGGCTGATCGCCAACGCCTACCAGTCCCTCACCCGGATCCCCCCGCACCCGTGTGTCGTGCGGTCCCGCGACTTCTTCGCGATCGACGACGAGAGCCGGTTCGTCCTGGTCCTCGACGACGTGCACGGCCAGGCGCTGCAGCTGCACCTGACCGCCTCCCGCAGGACACTGTCCACCGCCGCCAGGCTCGACGTGGTCGAGGACATGCTGCTGGGGCTCGCCCACGTCCACGCCAACAACGTCGTCCACCGGGCGCTCAGCCCGGCCCGCGTCCTGGTCACCGAGGACGGCCGGGCGATGCTGACCGGGTTCGACTACGCCAAGCCCGGTCCGCGCGCGCACACCGTGGCAGGCGAGCTGCCCAACGTGCTGGACGCCCACTACGTCGCCCCGGAGTGCCAGGCCAGGCCCGAGCGGATGACGGCCGCCGCCGACGTGTACGCGGCCGGAGTGATCGCCTTCCGGCTGCTCGCCGGTGAGCGGCCCCCGGCGGGAACCGGCGCCGAGACCGTCGTGGACGGCGTCCCGCCGGGGGTCGTGGAGGTGCTGCGGCGCATGCGCGACCACACGCCCGCCAGGCGGCCGAAGGCCGTGGAGGCCCTGGGCGACCTGCGACGGGCCCGCGAGGGGCTCACACCGGAGCGGGAGTCCCTCCTGCTCGACAGGGTCCGCAACCGGCTCCTTCGCTCACTCGGGCGGTAGGCCGGGACCTGCCGTCCGGAGGGGCGGCCCCCCTCCCCGGCCCGGCCAGCCCGGCGTGGGACGCTCCCGGCGGGGCGGCCCGGGGCCGCTCAGGAGTCGACGAAGTGGTCGGGGACCATCACCCGCAGGCCGTTGGGAACGGTTCGGATCGTGATGGGGGTCATCAGGCGGACCTCGCCGTCGACGTCCGCGGCCATCGGGGGGTCGGTCTCCAGGTAGATCTCCCTGCCGACGACGAAAGGGCCGCCCGCCAGACTGCGCCAGCGGCCGGAGGTGGCACGGACCAGGGTCTCCAGCAGGAGCCTGAGACGTTTGCCGGAGCCGAGCTGGTAGGCGACCAGCCTGCCGTTGTCGATGCTGATGTCCCTGGCCACCTGCCAGCCGCCGTGGAAGCGCCCGTTGGCGATGTTGAGCTGGTGGGTGAGCAGCTCGTGGCGGCGCCCGTCCGCCGTGATGAAGGCGCGGAACGGCCGGTGGCGGGGGAGGATCGTCAGGGCGGTGAGCGGGTAGGCCGCCCTCCCGAGAAGGCGCTTCAGCCAGGGCTTGACCTTGCCGGCCACCTCGACGGAGACGCCGAAGCTGGCCAGGTTGGCGAACTCCCTGTCACCGGCGACGCCCAGGTCGATGTCGGCGACCTTGCCGGTGCGGAACACCCGGATCGCGCCGGGCGGGTCCAGCGGAAGGCCGAGACTGCGGGCGAAGTTGTTGGTGGTGCCCAGCGGCAGCACGCCGAGTGCGACGTCACGGTGGGCGACGTGCTTGACGGCGGCGCTGAGGGTGCCGTCGCCGCCGCCCACCACGAGCAGGTCGGGTCCGGCGGCCAGGGCCTCGTCCAGCGTGGCGCGCAGCCGCCGGGGATCGACCACGGCGAAGGCGCGGATCGGCTCGAAGCCCTCGGCGCGGAGCGTGCTGATCACCTGGGGGTAGAGGCGACGGCCGCGGCGCGAACGCGTGTTGACCACCACGCAGATGCGGCGCTCGGTGCGGACGGCCTCGGTGTGCTCGGCCTTGCTGCGAAGCTCTCCCACGCTGCCCCTCTCCGGTCGGGCGCCCTCCCCGGGAAGGCGGGGAAGGCGGTGAACTCGTGCCGGGTGCCCTCCCGGGTGAGGCCGGGGGTTCTCCCGGTGAAATCGTAGGGCCCCGCCGTCGTCGACGGCGGGGCCCACTGCCGGTGATCCGGGGCTACTTCCTGGGCGGGGTCACGTGGACGATCGCGCCGAGGTTGCCCGGCAGCGGCATGAGCAGCTTGAACCTGACACCCAGGGCCTTGCCCTCGTCGCCGGGGTCGCCGGTGCCCAGGACGTTGCCGTTGCCCAGGTCGATCCCGTACATGTCGGTCGCCGGGCTGCCGTCGGCGTTGACGACACGGGTGCTGTACGGCTGGTCGCCCTTGGACGGGACGACCGCCGAGGCGTCGAAGTCACGGTAGAACAGGCTGCCGTCGCGGGATTCGAAGCCCGGGTACCAGGTCTTGGCGTCGGTGAACTCCGATACGGCGGGCAGCCCGCCGATCTTGGTGCAGTACTCGCTGTAGGGCTCGCCCGGCCCTTCGAAGCACTCGGTGAAGGGGTAGGTCCTGCCGAAGGAGAAGGCCGCGTTCGAGGTCTGCACGCGCCCCTGCATGTTCTTCAGGCGGGTGGGGTCCTTCTCCGCGGCCGTGCCGGTCCGCCGCAGCGGGTCGAAGTGGGAGTCGACCAGGAGCAGGCTGCCCTTGGAGCCGATGCTCGGCGGCAGTTCGAGGTTGTCGCCGAGGGTGTTGTTGGTGAAGGCCGAGTCGCGGTACCAGACGAGCATGCCGGGGGCGTTGTACTTGACCTTCTCCACCTTCCAGGCGCCGTCGCGCGAGTAGTTGGAGGTGTAGGCGTACTGCAGGCCCTTGTCGAAGCCGTCGAGGTTGCGCCACTCGGCGAGGTAGAACCGGGAGACCTCGCGGGAGCCGTCGTTGACGATCCAGCCCTGGCCGTGGGTGTTGGTGAACGTGCCGCCGCTCGTCGACCAGCCGTTGGCGCCGCCCTCGACGTCGTCGCTCCAGACGGTCTGGGTGCCGTTGGTGAGCGCGAAGTCGTCGGTGTGCCAGCTGCGCGGGGTGAAGGCCGCGTCGGTGTTGTAGGTCAGCCGGAGCTTGACGGTCCTGCCGGCGAACGAGGTGAGGTCGACGTAGTCGTGCCGCCATCCCGCGGTGCCGCCGGTGAGGCCGTACTTCCTGTCGCCGAACTTGGAGAGGCTCTTGTTGGGGTCGGGGTAGGCGTCGCCGGTCGAGACCAGGGCACCGCCCTCGGTGTAGACCTTCTGCTGGGTCCAGGTGGCGCCGCCGTCGGCGGAGACCTCGACGAAGCCGAAGTCCCAGTCCTGCTCGATCTCGTAGTTGTTCCAGAGCCAGAACCTCACGTCGGTCCCGGCGGGCACCTGGATCTCGCGGGCGAGCTTGACGTCGGCCCACTCCTGGTCGTGGTTGGACCACCACATCTTGGTGCCGCTGTGCGGATCGATCATCTTCAGCGGCGTGCCGGCCACGTTCACCCGGACGCCGTCCTCGGTGTGCCTGGGCGTGCGCGAGGACTGGCCGACGGTCACCGCGCGGGCGCGGTCACCGGGGTTGAAGACCTTGGGGTTGGCCCAGCCGAGGATCCACTTGTCCCACAGGCCCATGTGGGTCGGCATCGACTGGAAGAGGGGGCCGCTGTGGGAGCCGCTGGACATCAGGTCCCAGAAGTCGACGGCCGAGGAGGCGGCGCCCGTGGTGTCGTAGAGGTCGGGCAGGCCGAGGTCGTGGCCGTACTCGTGGGCGAACACGCCGACGCCGGAGTCCTCCGGCTGGACGATGTAGTTGGAGATCTTCACGCCGGTGCCGGGGACCTTGTAGCCGCCGGCCACCGCGCTGGAGTGCGCCCAGATCGCGTAGGGCCCCTCGGCGCCGCCGTCGGAGGACTTGTCCTTGCCGGCGTGGACCAGCACCAGGTGGTCGACCACGCCGTCGGGCTCGGCGAAGTCGCCGTCACCGTCGGCGTCGGCGACGTCCTCGACGTCGTAGTCGGCCCAGGGGAAGTGCGGGTCGGCGGCGGCCAGGGCGTTCACCGCGTCGACGGCGAGCTGGCCGGGGCCGAGCGGGTTGGCCGGGTGGCCGCTCATGTCCTGCACCTCCTTGCCGCAGGCGCGCGCGCCGTAGTAGGCCTCGGAGTGCGGGACCTTGGTCCACGGGCTGGCCTGGCCGGTGACCGTGTAGGCGCCCTTGGAAAGCTCCTCGTACATGTTCTTCATCGTGTATTTGGAGATGTCGACGCCCTTGCGGCCGTCCCGGGGATCGGTCAGGTCCGGGCGGACGCGCTGGGTGATGCCCTCCGCGCTGTAAAGCATCTTGTTGAAGTGGCCGGGGCTGAAGTCGGGCACCCAGAAGCTGTTGTTGTCCTTGCGGGACAGGGACGCCGGGTTGGGGATCCTGTTGTGCAGGGGGCCGTTGAGCAGCGTGCCGGGCGGCTCGACGACGCACGCGGCCGGGTCCTCACTTCTGGAGTCGGCGGGGCGCTTGAAGCCGGAGAAGTCGTCGTCGGCCTTGTCGTTGAACTCCACCAGCAGCGTGAGCAGTTTGGCCTTCTTGGCGGTCTTGGCCTTCTTGAACAGGAGGTCCGCCGGGTTGAGACCCGTCCTGATCGCCTCGGCCTCGCGAGCGGCCAGCACCCGGGCGGCGACCGGGTTACCCTCGGAGTACTTCTGGGCGATCTTCTTGGAAGGGCTGATCCTCCGCGCTCCGGAGGTGGGGGCGGCCGGGTCGCCCACCTCCGGCTCGTCCCTCGGCGGCGCGTAGTTGATGTAGTAGTCGGCCGCGGTCGGTTCGTACCGCGCGACCGAGTCGCCGGCCTCCGCCGACGCACCGCCCGCCGCCAGTCCCGCAGCGGCCAGGCCGAGCACGGGCACTATCGCGAGCAGGCGCCTTCTGGCGCCCCTGCCTCTGCTGGACAACGCATACCCTCCCTGCCCGGGTTCGCCGGGCGCGGACGTTCCCGGCGCGCCGGATGCACGCGCCGAGCGGGACGTTAGACGAGAAGGTAAAGCAGCAGTAAAGTCATCAGATGATGTTGTGAAACCGTAATCAGTCACAACTTGTCAGGAAATCGTGATGATTTTCACTGCAATTCCCCTGAAAGGCTTTTCACGGCAGGTCAGCGAGGTGAAGGGGCGGCGTCCGGCGTCCCGGAGGCGATCTCCGGGACGGGAGGCGGCCGAGCACGCGGCGCGGGCGGCGGAGTGCGCGCTCCCGGCCGGCGGAGTGGACCCCGGCTCCGGACAGCGCGCGGCCGGGCACCCGGTGACGGGTACCCGGCCTGAAACGACGGGTCACGGGGATTACAGGGCTCCGGCCCTGGACGCCCGCGCCGGGCGCGCGGCGCCGGGGACGAGGCGGGGGACGACCGTTTACCTCATCGAAACCCTTTGAGCGGGGGGACCGCCGCCTTCAGGCGCGGGGAGGAGGCCGATGCCTGTCAGGTCTCCTCGGCGGGGGCCGCCGGGCCGATCCGGCGTGGCGGCGCCTCAAGCCGGGGGTAGTGCAGGTCGAACGCCGGGCGCTCGGACCGGATGCGCGGCAGCGAGGTGAAGTTGTGCCGCGGCGGCGGGCAGGACGTCGCCCACTCCAGGGAGTTGCCGAACCCCCAGGGATCGTCCACGGTCACCCTCGGCGCGTGGCGGGCGGTCCACCAGACGTTGTAGAGGAACGGCAGCGTGGAGACGCCGAGCACGAAGGAACCGATCGAGGAGAACAGGTTCAGGCCGGTGAAGCCGTCGATCGCGCTGTAGTCGGCGTAGCGGCGCGGCATGCCCTCGACGCCGAGCCAGTGGTGCACCAGGAACGTGGCGTGGAAGCCGATGAACAGCAGCCAGAAGTGGACCTTCCCCCAGCCTTCGTGCAGCATCCTGCCGGTCATCTTCGGCCACCAGAAGTAGAAGCCCGCGAACATGGCGAAGACCACGGTGCCGAAGACGACGTAGTGGAAGTGGGCCACCACGAAGTAGGAGTCGGTGACGTGGAAGTCCAGCGGCGGCGAGGCCAGGATGACGCCGGTCAGCCCGCCGAACAGGAAGGTGACCAGGAAGCCGACGGCGAACAGCATCGGCGACTCGAACGTCAGGTGCCCGCGCCACATCGTGCCGACCCAGTTGAAGAACTTCACCCCGGTGGGGATGGCGATGAGGAACGACATGAACGAGAAGAACGGCAGCAGCACGTGGCCGGTGGCGAACATGTGGTGCGCCCACACGGTGATCGACAGACCGGCGATCGCGATGGTGGCGCCGACCAGGCCGATGTAGCCGAAGATCGGTTTGCGGCTGAAGACCGGGATGACCTCGGTGACGATGCCGAAGAACGGCAGGGCGATGATGTACACCTCGGGATGGCCGAAGAACCAGAACAGGTGCTGCCAGAGCAGCGATCCGCCGGTCCGCGCGGCGTAGATGTGCGTGCCGAGCTTGCGGTCGGCCTCCAGGGCCAGCAGCGCGGCGGCGAGCACCGGGAAGGCGATCAGCACGAGCAGGCCGGTCAGCAGGACGTTCCAGGTGAACAGCGGCATGCGGAACATCGTCATACCGGGCGCGCGCATGCAGATGATCGTGGTGATGAAGTTGACCGAGCCGAGGATCGTCCCGAGGCCGGACATCACCAGCCCCATGATCCACAGGTCCCCGCCCATCTGCGGGGAGAAGCCGGCGGACAGCGGCGAGTATCCCGTCCAGCCGAAGTCTGCGGCGCCCCCGGTGGTGAAGAGGCCGGTGAGCACGATGAGCCCGCCGAACAGGAACAGCCAGTAACTCACCATGTTCAGCCGGGGGAACGCCACGTCCGGCGCGCCGATCTGCAGCGGCATGATCACATTGGCGAACCCGGCGAACAGCGGCGTGGCGAACAGCAGCAGCATCAGGGTGCCGTGCAGGGTGAAGAGCGCGTTGTACTGGTGGTTGTTGACGTACTGGAGTCCCGGCTGGGCCAGCTCCGCCCGGATGATCAAGGCCATGACCCCGGCGAGCAGGAAGAACAGGAAGGAGGTGATCATGTACAGGTAGCCGATGACCTTGTGGTCCGTCGTGGTCAGCCACGACGCCAGCTTCGCTCCCCTACGGCCGGGCCTGGCCACAGGTCGCTGTCGCACAGTCGTCACAGCCCGCTCCCTCCGGTTGGGCGGCAGCCGTACACACCGAGCACTCCCCTGGGGGCCGCCGTGTCAACTCCCTTGGTAGGACCCTCACCCGCCCGCGCCCGGTGTAATCAGGTCATGGGGCGTTCTTGCGCGAAGTTTCACCTCGCTGTCGCCAAGCGGGAGGCTCCTCGTCCCCGAGCCCGGAGACTTCCGCCGCGCGGGCCCGGTCACCCGAAACCGCGGGCGCGGTGACGGCCCCCAGGGGAAGGCCGGTACGGACCGGCCACCCGAGAGGAGGCCGTACAGTCCCCTTGTGACCGTTATTTCCGACCTTGTCGCTGCGCTCACCTCGGAGAAGGTGCTGACGGACCCCGACGTGACCGACTCCTACGCCCGGGACCGGACCTTCCTCGAACCGGGCAGGCCGCTCGCCGTCGTACTGGCCGAGACCAGGGACGACGTGGTCGCCACGCTCAGGTGGGCCACCGGGCACCGGGTACCCGTGGTGCCGAGAGGGGCCGGGACGGGACTGGCCGGCGGGGCGACGTCGGTGGAGGGTGGCGTCGTCCTGGCACTGCACCGGATGAGCGCGATCAGAGAGCTCTCCCCCGCCGACGAGATCGCGGTGGTCGAGCCCGGCGTGATCACGGCGGACCTGGACCGGGCGGCCCGCGAGCACGGGCTGATGTACGCGCCCGACCCCTCCTCCTACGAGATCTCCACGATCGGCGGCAACCTGGCGACCAACGCGGGCGGGCTGCGGTGCGTGAAGTACGGCGTGACCCGCGACTCGACGCTGGGCCTGGAGGTCGTGCTGGCGGACGGACGGGTGATGAACACCGGCCGGCGCACGATGAAGGGGGTGACGGGCTACGACCTGACCGGGCTGTTCGTGGGCTCGGAGGGGACGCTCGGGGTGATCACGGCTGCCACCGTACGGCTGCACCGGGCGCCCTCGGTCTATCCGGCGACGGTCGCGGCCGAGTTCACCTCCCTCGGGGACGCCGCCGCGGCGGCGTCGGCCGTCATCGCCGCCGGGTGCCGTCCTTCGCTGCTGGAGATGCTCGACCGGACCACGCTCAAGGCCATCGACGACTGGCGGAACATCGGGCTGGAGGACTCCACCCGGGCGATGCTGATCGCGCAGTCGGACGCGGCGGACGGCCCGGCGGTGGCGGAGCGCATGGCGGAGCTGTGCACGGCGAACGGTTCGCCCTTCGTGGCGGTGTCGTCGTCCGCGCAGGAGGCCGAGGAGCTGATCGGGGTCAGGCGGATGGCCTACCAGGCGATGGAGCGGCTCGGCAAGTGCCTGGTGGAGGATGTCTGCGTGCCGCGTTCCGCGCTGCCGTACATGATCGAGAAGATCGAGGCCGTCGCGGCCCGGCACGACGTGCTGATCGCCACGGCCGCGCACGCCGGCGACGGCAACCTGCACCCCGTCTTCATCTTCGACCACGGCCTGGCCGAGCCGCCGCCGAGCGTGTGGACGGCGGCGGACGAGGTCTTCAGGGAGGCCCTGGAGATGGGCGGAACGCTGACCGGCGAGCACGGTGTCGGGCTGCTGAAGCGGCGCTGGCTCTCGCTGGAGGCGGGGCCGGTCACCGAGGAGATCCAGCGCGGGATCAAGCGGGTCTTCGACCCGCTCGGCATCCTCAACCCCGGCAAGGCCATCTGATCCGCGAGCCGTCCCGGCCCCTCCAGGCCCGGTCGGGCACACCCGGACGGCCCGTGGGGCGCCGGAGGACGGATCCGCTGAGCTCATCCGTACCACCGCCCACGCTGGTAGCGTTCTGCAACACATAACCCAATTTGTAGGTTTTGTCGGGGGTCATTGTGGTGCAGCCGCTCGCCGCGGAGGATCCTCCGCGGCTCGGGACGTTCGAGCTGATCGGCCGGCTCGGCGCGGGGGGACAGGGGGTCGTCTACCTCGGCCGGGGGCCGACGGGTGAGCAGGTCGCGGTCAAACTCCTGCACCACGGGCTGGCGTCCGACCCCGAGGCGCGGACGCGGTTCCTGCGGGAGGTGTCGGTCGCCCAGCGGGTGGCCCGTTTCTGTACCGCCTCCGTGCTCCACACCGACCTCGCGGGCAGCCGGCCGTACATCGTGAGCGAGTACGTACCCGGCCCGTCCCTGCGCCAGCTGGTCGACCGCGAGGGCCCGCGGCACGGCGCCGCGCTGGAGCGGCTCGCCGTCAGCACGGCCACCGCCCTGTCGGCGATCCACCGGGCCGGGATCCTGCATCGGGATTTCAAACCGGCCAACGTGCTGATGGGCCCCGAGGGCCCGGTGGTGATCGACTTCGGTATCGCCAGGGCACTGGACTCCCCCGGGACGACCTCGACCGGGACGGCGATGGGGACGCCGTCCTATCTCGCCCCCGAGCAGCTCGGCGCGGGCGAGGTGACGGCCGCGGCCGACGTGTTCGCCTGGGGTGTCACCATGGTCTTCGCCGCGACCGGGACACCGGCGTTCGGCGCCGACTCCATCCCCGTGGTGATGAACCGGATCCTGACCGTGGAGCCCGATCTGAGCCGGTTGGAGGGGCAGCTGCGCCACCTGGTCGCCGCGTCCCTGTCCAAGGACCCGTCGCTGCGCCCCACCGCGGAGCAGCTCGTCAACCACCTGATGGGGGCGACGATCCCCTCCCCGCTCCGGAGGCGGGCCCCGGCGCCCGGCGCCCAGCCCGCTCCCCGGTCCTCCGCCGAACCTCCCACCGGACCCGCTGGGCCGGTCCAGGTCTCGCCGGAGTCCGGGCGGAGGACGCGGCGGCCGGTCGGCCCGCTGCTCGCGGCGGCGGCGGGCGTGGTCGCGCTCGGCGTGGCCGCGGGAGCCGTGGTGATCCTCCAGGGTGGCGAGGTCTCCAGCGCGCGGGCCGCGCCGTCGGTCTCTCCGCCACAGGCGGCCGAGAGACCGAGGCCGCTCACCCCCGGCACGCCGACCCCGGCGCGGGAGTCTCCCCGGCCGAGCCCAGGCGGTCCGGACAGCCCGGACGGGAGGGCCACCGCGCCCGCCGTCCGCGACACCGGCGCCCCGGTGTCCCGGCGGACGGCCGCCCCGTCCCCGGCGCCCACCCACGCCCCCACCAAGAGGGCGAGCGGAGACCCGAGCGGGTCTCCGGAGCCGAGCCGGGGGACTCCGGAGACGCGGGTGCCGGTCGAGCCGTCCGCCACCGTGAAGCCCACCGTCAAACCCACGGCCAGACCGACGCTCACACCCACCGTCAAACCCACGACCGCGCCCACCGTGAAGCCCACCGTCAAACCGACGGTGAAGCCAACGGTGAAACCGACGACCGCGCCACCGAAGCCCAACCCCTACACCGCGGCCGGCGTCTGCGGCTCGGGCTACAAGGTGATCGACTCCAGGGCCCTCGGTGGCGGCACCGCGACCGTCTACCTGCTCTACAGCTCCGCCGCGGGCAAGAACTGCGTCGTCACCATGTCCAGGTACGTGATCCCCGGAAAGATCAAGATGAATGCGACGCTCCAGGTCCAGGGCGGCCCGTCGGGCGGCAATCCGGGCAGTTTCACCGTTTACGCCGGCCCGGTACGGCTCGCCGCCGCCAAGAGGTGCGTGATCTGGGGCGGCTCGCACGGCACCCTGTCGTGGAAGAGCGGCTGGAGCCACTGCGGCTGAGCACGGACGCCCCGGGCTCCCCGCCGGCCCCCGCGCCGGGTACCGTGCTGTGCGTCGAGGCGGGAGCCGTACCGGCCGTGATCAAGGAGATTCGATGAGCAGCGACGTGGGCTGGCCGGTGGAGCGCCTGGTGCGCCGGGAGGTCTCCGCCGGGGTCGCGACGATCACCCTGGACTCCCCGCGCAACCGTAACGCGCTGTCCGTACGGCTTCTGGGCGATCTGGAGGACCGGCTCAACTGGGCGCTGGCCGACGAGAGGGTACGGGTGATCGTGCTCACCGGGACCGGACCGGTGTTCTGCGCCGGCGCGGACCTCAAGGAGCAGCGGGTCGAGCCGGGCAACGCCCACGAGGCGCCGGTCACCGCCTCCTTCCCGGGGATCATGAGTCTCATCTGGGAGAGCCCCAAGCCGGTCGTCTGCCGGTTGAACGGCACCGCGCGCGCCGGAGGACTGGGCCTGGTGGCGGCGTGCGACTTCGCGATCGCGCCGGACTCGGCGTCGTTCGCGTTCACCGAGGTACGGCTGGGCGTGGTCCCCGCGATGATCTCGGTGACCGTGCTGCGGCGGCTCGACCCCCGGGCCGCGGCCGAGTACCTGCTCACCGGGGAGGTCTTCGACGCCGCCCGCGCGCAGGAGATCGGCCTGCTCACCCGGGCCGTGCCTCAGGAGAACCTGGACGGCACGGTCGCCCACTACACCGACATGCTGCTGCGCGGCGGCCCCGAGGCGCTGGCGCTCACCAAGCAGCTCGTGCGGACCGTGCCCGCCCTGCCGATGGAGGAGGGGATGCGCCGGATGGCCGAGCTGTCGGCCCAGCGTTTCACCTCGGCCGAGGGGCAGGAGGGCATCGCCGCCTTCACGCAGAAAAGGCCGGCCTCCTGGGTCCCGGGGCCGGAAGGGTCCTGACGCCGCGGCGGGGGGAGTCCGGCCTGCCGGGGCCCGCCCGCCCCGGTCGGGCCCCGACCGGACCTCGACGACGGGTCGGTCACACCTCGCCGGTCATGATCTCGGGCACTCAAGCCCCTCCGGCGCAGCGAACATCCGGTTCATCCGCCGCCTGAGCGCAATGAAGGTGGTCCAGCTATCGAAACCTTCCCGTAACCTTTCAAACTCTAGGATTGCCGACAATTGCACGAAGATGCTGGATCGGGGAAGGAAATACTCATGCGTCTGCGATTTCTCGGCTCCACCTCGGAGGCGGGCGCCTGCCCCTCTCTCTACGAGACCGACCGCGGCACCATCGTCGTCCAGGGGCTTCAGGTCACCGACGCCGACGCACTGTCCGATCTCCGCCACGTTCTGGCCGGTGAGGCGGTGATCGAGGTTCCCCGCGAGCTTATCTCCGACATCGCGCGCCACGTTCTTTCGTAAATATTGATCACGATTGGGGAGTCCTCTATGGTGGGACCCGCTCCCCGATCTACCCTCATGCGCACCATGCGGAAGATGAAGTGAGCGCGCGGAACAGGCGAGCCGGCAGCGGCGGGGGCGCTGTGCCCCGACTGCCGGCGGAGGAGATCGGGTGAGCGAGTTCCAGCAGGTCCGGACGGAGCTGGGTATCCAGCTCCGCCAGCTGCGCGAGGCCGCGCAGCTGTCCGGCAAGGAGTTGGCCGAGCGGTTGAGGTGGCAGCCCTCCAAGGTCTCCCGGATCGAGAACGCGCGTCAGACCGCCACCGAGGACGACATCACCCTCTGGGGGCGGGTGGTGGAGGCCACCCCCGAGGTCGTCGAGGAGCTGGTCGAACAGGCAGCCGGCCTGCTGGAGCGCCAGGACTCCTGGCGCCAGCGGCACCGCAGCGGTCTGGCCGCGCTCCAGGAGGACATACGCGACCTGGAGGGGCGGACCACGATGTTCCGGGTGTTCGAACCAGGCGTGATCATCGGCCTGCTGCAGACCACCGAGTACGCCCGGAGCATCTTCACCCGGATCAAACGCCTCTACAACGCGCCCGACGAGATCGACACCGCCATCCGGGTGCGCATGCAGCGCCAGGAGATCCTCTACGACCAGGGGCGGAGGTTCCGCTTCATCCTGCCCGAGGCCGCGCTGCGCTACCGGCTGGCACCGCAGGAGGTGATGTGCGGCCAGCTGGACCGGCTGCTCGCCGTGACCACGCTCCCGAACGTGGAGTTCGGGGTGATCCCCTTCGAGAGCCCGCTCCCGTCCGCGCTGCTCAACGGCTTCTGGATCTACGACGGGGATCAGGTGGCGGTGCCCACCAGGACCCGGGACCTGGTCCTGCGCGATCCGGAGGACGTCGCCTTCTACGAGCGGACCTTCGAGGAGTTCCAGGACGTGGCGTGTTTCCGGGAGGAGGCCAGGGCGGTGATCGTGCGGGTCCTTGAGGACTTCGCGAAACAATCAGCGGATTAGTCTTCGCAATTGCTTGATTAACCTCCCAAGATCGTGCAATTCTCTGTCGAGACGGAGGTGACGCACGATGCTTGACATGCTTTCCTGCCTGGAAAGGTTCGCCATGGCGACCCGTCAGCACGCCGATCTGGCGGTGCAGAGGGTGTCGATCGGAGATCCCGCCTACGTGTGCATCCGTAACCGCTTCAGCAACACCCTGGTCGAGACCGTGACCTGCTCCCAGGACGGCGGATTCATCACCTCGTGGGGTTACCGGCTCGGCAGCGCCGACAACGTGGAGGACGCCGCCGCCCGCCTGGCCTTCCTGCTCGCCGCGCTGCCCGCCTGACCCCCTTCGAGGAGGTCAGCCCTCGAAGATCGCGGGGTCCAGCCCGACCTCCCGGGCGGCGGCCACCCTGGCGTGGTGCAGCAGCCGGCCCCGGGACATGTTGCCGGCGTGCAGGGTGTAGCGGACCACCAGGCCGTCGAGCATGCCGTCGATCCGCTCGGCCGCCCCCTCGGGGTCGTCGCAGACGAACTCGCCCGCCGTCACACCCTCCGTGATCACTTCCGCCAGGGTCTCGATCCAGGCGCCCTCCAACTCCAGCAGGATGGCCCGGACGTGCGCCTCGCGCACCCCGACGGCCCAGGCGTCGAGCCAGAGAATCCAGCTCTGATCCGACCTGGACGCCGGGATGTAGAAGCGCAGGACCCGGTCGAGCCGCTCGACGGCGGTCCCCGGATCCGTGACGATCTCCTTCAGCCGCTGGACCTCCGCCCCGCTGGTGCTGCGGAGCATCGCGGTGATGAGGTCGTCCTTGGTGGCGAAGTGGTAGTGGATCAGACCACCGCTCACGTTGGTCGCCCTGGCGATGTCCGCGACGCGGGTGCTGGCCAGCCCTCGCTCCAGCACGACCCGCCGGGTGGCTTCGAGCAGCTCCGCCCGGCGGTGGTCGGCCTGGTCCGCGCGGCTACCGCGCGCTCCTCCGCTTTGCACCGCGCAAGACTACAGCAGCGTGACCGCAAGGCCTCGTTACCACTGGTCAACCGATCGGTTAACCGTTCTCGACCGCGACCGGGCCTACGATTCGGTCGCGACGGTACCGCAGTCGTAGAGCGACCGGCCCTGCTGGACCCCGCCGTACTCGGCGGGGGCGACGACGGCGCAGTTGGCCCGCGCCCACCCGGCCACCGCGGATCCACCCCCGTCGGGGCCGCCCCGGTCCTCACCGGGCAGCAGGTAGCGGAGACGGCCGGAGGCGAGGAGTCCTTTCAGCCGGTCCACGGTCATGGCCGGGTCGCCACCGGTGAAACCACCCATGGCGATGGCGGGCAGACCGGTGGACAAGATGATCGACGAGGCGCTCTGCGCACTGCCCACCGCCACCAGCCAGGTCGCCTCGCCCAGGTTCGCGCGCAGGTAGACGATCATCTTCTGGTCCACGGCTCCGCCGGGGCCACCGCGCATCCGGCCGGCCGAAAACCCCTGCGGGCGGCCGTCGGGCACCATGCCGGGTCCCCGTATGCCGCCGAAACCGCCTCCGCCGGGGCCCGCGGTGGGGTTGGTGCCGTTGACCGCCGAGCCCAGCGGGGTCACGGCGTAGGCCGCCGGACCGGCGAGGCCCGCGACCAGGACCGCGGCCAGGGTGACCGCGGCGAGCCGCCGCCGGGGAGCGCGGCCCGGCCTGGCCGCGAGCAGGCCGATCACCGCGGCCACCGCCGTACCGGCCACCGTCCAGGCCAGCCAGGGCACGAAGTCCGGGGTACGGCGGAGCACCGCGAAGGACCACGCCCCGGTGACCGCGATGCCCACGGGCAGTGCCCATCCCCAGACCCCGGCCTGCCGGCGGGCCCGCCACATGAGCACCCCGCCGATACCGGTCAGGGCCGCGACGGCCGGGGCCATGGCGGTGGAGTAGTAGGGGTGGAAGGTGCCGCGGGAGAAACTGAACACCACGTAGTGCACCACGAGCCAGCCGCCCCAGAGCAGCAGGGCGGGGCGGGCGCCGCCGAGGGGTCGCCGGGCCGTCAGGGCCACCCCGGCGACCAGGGCGATCACGGCGAAGGGCAGCAGCCAGGAGATCTGCCCGGCCATGACGTCGTTGAAGAGGCGCCCGGCGCCGGACGCGCCACCGAACCCGCCACCGGGACCGCCGAACCCGCCGGGAACGGCGGACGGACCGCCGAGGTCCCCGGCGGGGGCTACAGGGAGGTCTCGGGCAAGGCCGCCCGGGGCACCGTCGCCGAACCCGCCGCCGAGGATCCGGCCGAGGCCGTTGTAGCCGACGACCAGGTCCCAGGCGGAGTTGTCGGTGCTGCCTCCGACATAGGGGCGGCTCACGGCGGGCCAGAGGTCCACGATCACCATCCACCAGGCGCTGGAGACCACCAGTGCGGCCCCGGCCCCGAGCAGGCGGACGAGACGGCGCGGCACCGTACCCGGAGCCGCGGCGAGGTAGACAAGGGCCAGAGGCGGGAGCACCAGGTACGCCTGGAGCATCTTGGTGTTGAAGGCGAGGCCGACGAGGACGGCCGACAGGACGAGAAGGCGCGTGCGACCGGCACGGATCGCCTCCTGGCAGCACCAGGCGGCCAGGACCAGGAGCAGCACGAGAACGGTGTCGGGGTTGTTGTCCCGGTTGATCGCCACCGTGATCGGGGTCAACGTCATCACCAGGGCCGCGACCAGCCCGGCCGCGTGACCGGGCGTGCCGGGCAGGGCGCGCCGTACGGCCGAGTGGACCACGCCGACGGCGGCGACGCCCGCGAGGGCCTGGGGCAGGAGCATGCTCCACGTGCCGAACCCGAACACCCTCGCGGAGAGCCCCATCACCCAGAGCGCGAGCGGCGGCTTGTCCACGGTGATGAACGACCCGGCGTCCAGCGCCCCGAAGAAGAACGCCTTCCAGCTCCGGGTGCCCGACAGGATCGCCGCCGAGTAGTAGTCGTTGGCGTGGCCGTTACGGCCGAGCGCCCAGCAGTAGAGGACCGCGGCCAGCGCGAGCACCCCCCACAGCGCCGGGCGCGCCCAGCGGGGGGCTCCGGTGCCGGGATGGGCGGTCATCGGGTGCCTCCGCCGGTCCGGCGCGGATTGAAGACCCAGGCGCGCAGCAGGAGGAAGCGGACCAGGGTGGCGAGGGCGTTGGCGGCGACGAGCGCGACGGCCTCGGCGGCGGTGGGGGCGTCGGGGGCGAACCGGTCCAGCAGGGCCAGGCCGCCGGTGCTCAGCAGGAGGCCGACGAGGAAGGCCAGCCCTCCTCCGAGCTGGTGGCGTACGGCGCCGGCGCGGCCGGTGACGCCGAAGGTGAAGCGGCGGTTGGCCGCGGTGTTGGCGACGGCGGTGACGAGCATGGCCACGCCGTTAGCGACCACGGCGGGCATCACCGGCCGCAGGAGGACGAAGAGACCCAGGTGCGCCAGGGTGCTGACCACGCCGATGACGGCGAAGACGGGCAGCTGCCTGGCCATGCCCTCCGGCAGCCGGGCCAGCTGGACACGCGGCGGCACCGGAATCCTGACCGCGCCCGACAGGGTCTTCCGCGCCATCCTGGCCATCCCCCGCAGGTCGTCCAGGGCGGTTCTGAGGATGTCCACCCGGCTGTCGGAGTCGTCCACCCAGTCGACGGGCACCTCGTGGATGCGCAGGCCGTGCCGCTCGGCGAGCAGGAGCAGTTCGGTGTCGAAAAACCACTCCTCGTCCTCGACGGCGGGCAACAGCGCCTGGGCGATCTCGGTGCGGGCCGCCTTGAAGCCGCACTGGGCGTCGGAGAAGCGGGCGCCGAGGGCCGAGCGGAGCAGCAGGTTGTAGGTCCGCGAGATGAACTCCCGCTTCGGCCCGCGGACCACGTTGGCGCCCCTGGACAGCCGGGTGCCGATGGCCAGGTCACTGTGGCCCGACAGGAGCGGCGCCACCAGCGGCAGGAAGGCGTCGAGGTCGGTGGAGAGATCCACGTCCATGTAGCCGACCACGTCGGCGTCGCTGGCCGACCACACCAGGCGCAGCGCCCGCCCCCGCCCCTTGCCGTCCAGGTGGACGGCGCTCACCCGCGGCAGTTCCCGGCTCAGGCCGGTGGCGATCGGCCAGGTGGCGTCGGTGCTGGCGTTGTCGGCGATCGTGATGCGGAAGCCGTAGGGGAACTCGGCGGTGAGATAGGCGTGCAGGCGGCGGACGCTCTCGGCGAGCACCCGCTGCTCGTTGTGGACGGGGATGACGATCTCGACCAGCCGGGTGCGTGCGGGTGCGGTCATCTGCTTCACGCTGCCCCCCAGGGGTGACGACTCGGATCTCTCATGCCCCCAGGCTGATCAAGTGATCTTGAACGGGCCTGAGCCGATCGTTAACGTCCGGTGAGAAAAACCGGCAAATCACAGAATGACCGGAACTAGATAGATCCGATAGGGAAACAGGCGGACAGCGACCGCCTTCCGGCGCGGGTCGTCAGCCCCTGGCAGGGGAGCCGGGCAGCCGCACCCGGGCGACGGTCCCGCCGCCCGCCGCGTTCTCCAGGACGACCTCCCCTTCGGCGTCCCTCACGGCCTGCGCCACGATGGCCAGCCCCAGCCCCGAACCCGGCATGCTCCGCGCCGAGGGGGAGCGCCAGAACCGGTCGAACACGTACGGCAGCTCGTCGGCGGGGATACCCGGACCGTGATCCCTGACGGTCAGCTCGCCGTCGCCGAGCCGCACGGTCACCGGCCCCGTGGAGAACTTCACCGCGTTGTCGAGCAGGTTCACCACGGCCCGCTCCAGGGCGGCCGGATCACCGTGGACGTACCACGACTCCAGATCGGCGTCGATCGGGGTGTTCGGGGCGCGGAGCCCGGCCCGGCGCACGGCCGACCCGACCACGTCGTGGAAGGCGACCTCGATGTACGGCTCGTGCTCGTCCGCCGGGCGCGAGAGCTGAAGCAGGTCCCCCACCAGCGTGGACATCTCCTCGAACTGGGCCTTGAGGCCGGCCAGCAGCCTGCGCTTGGCGGCCGGGTCCAGCGGCCGGCCGGTGTTCTCGCTGCGCAGCAGCAGATCGACGTTGGTGCGCAGGCTGGTGAGCGGGGTGCGCAGCTCGTGCCCCGCGTCGGCGATCAGCCTCCGCTGGCGTTCACGGGACCCGGCCAGCGCGGCGGTCATCGCGTTGAAGGAGGCGCCGAGCCTGGCGATCTCGTCGGTGCCCTCGACCGGTATGCGGGTGCCGAGGTCCTCGGTCCTGGCCACGTGCTCGACCGCCTCGGCCAGACGGCCGACCGGGCGCAGCGCCGTACGGGAGACGAGCAGCCCGGCGGAGGCCGCGCCGACCACACCGAGTGCGGCGACCCCGGCGAGGATCCAGGCGAGCGTGGCCAGGGTGGACTGGAACTCGGCCAGCGGCCGTGCCTCCATCACCGCCAGCCCGGACCCGACGCTTCTGACCAGCACACGGACCGGAGCCCCGTCGTCCGTCACGCCGTCCCGGAACTCCCCACTCCCCTCCGGCGCCCCCACCAGGGTCCGGTCGGACGGGACGACCCTGACGCCGGTGGTGCCGACGACGCATCTGCCGCCGCCCGCGTCGATCACCTGGAGGAGCTGGAAGCGGGGCGGCGGCGGCATGCGGCCGACGACGGCCCCCGAGCAGTACTGCCCGATCCACTCGACGCCCTGCGGCCCCTTGGGCACGTCCAGGGAGCGTTCCACCTGACCGAGCAGCTCGCCCCTGACAATGAACCAGCAGACAGCCGCGCACACCGCGATCGCCAGCGCGACCGCCGCCGTGACCAGCAGGGTGAGCCGGGAGCGCAGGGAGCGGCGGCGGCTCATCAGGGGGTCCGCAGCACGTAGCCGACACCGCGGACGGTGTGGATCAGGCGGGGGCGGCCCACGCCCTCGGTCTTGCGGCGCAGATACATGACGTAGACGTCGAGGGAGTTGGAGGACGGCTCGAAGTCGAAGCCCCACACCTGGTTGAGGATCTGCTCGCGGGTGAGGACCTGACGGGGGTGGGTCATGAACAGCTCCAGCAGCAGATACTCGGTCCGGGTCAGCTCCAGCTGCTCACCGGCCCGGATGACCTCGCGACCGGCGGTGTCCATCCGCAGATCGCCGTAGACGAGGACACCGCCCCCGTCATCCGAGGCGGCGGGCGCGGCCAGGGCGCCGCGCCGCAGCAGCGCCCGCACCCGGGCCAGCAGCTCGTCCAGCTCGAACGGCTTGACCAGGTAGTCGTCGGCCCCCGCGTCCAGCCCCGACACCCGGTCACCCACCGCGTCGCGGGCGGTGAGCATGAGCACCGGCACGTGGTTGCCCGCGGCCCGGAGCCTGCGGCAGGCGGTGAGCCCGTCCAGCCGGGGCATCATCACGTCGAGCAGCACCAGATCGTACGGCTCCCGCCTCAGGGTCTCCAGCGCGGCCAGGCCGTCGGAGGCCAGCCCGACCCGGTACCCCTCGAACTCCAGGCTGCTCTGGAGCGCCTCCCTGAGCGCGGGCTCGTCGTCCACGACCAGCACCCGCGCCGCCTCACCGTCGCCCATGGACCCCAACGCTAGAGGCTCAACATGAGAGCACGATGAACGGCTCAGCCGTGCCCGGCCAGACCGAGCGCCCCGGCGGGGCAGAGCCGCACCACCAAGCGCAGATCGGCGACGTCCACCGCCGCGGCGTCGCCGACCATCGTGACCAGCCCGTCGTCGTCGGAGTCGAAGACCTCCGGCAGGACGAGCGCGCACTGCCCCGCGCCGACGCAGCGGTCCCGGTCGGCGACGATCCGGGCGGTCACCACGCCACCGGGAGCGAGCCCATGCCGAAGACCACACGGTCGTACTTGAACGGCAACTCGTCGTCGTCCCCCACCACGCGCAGGCCGGGGATCCGTTCGAAGAGCGTGCGGTAGGCGATCTCCAGCTCGGCACGGGCCAGGTTCTGCCCGAGGCACTGGTGCACGCCGTACCCGAACGCCACGTGGTTGCGGGCGCCGCGCCGGACGTCGAGCTCGTCGGGACGCTCGAAGACCCGCGGGTCCCGGTTGGCGGAGGCCCCGAGCACGAAGATACCCTCTCCAGCCCGGACGGCCTGGCCGCCGATCTCCATGTCCTCGGTCGCGACACGGTCGAAGCCCACCCAGTCCACGATCGAGTGGTACCGCAGCAGCTCCTCCACCGCCGAAGGCCATCCGGCGGGGTCGGCACGGAGCCCGGCGAGCTGCCCGGGGTCGCGCAGCAGCGTCAGGACACCCAGCGGGATCATGTTCGCCGTGGTCTCGTGCCCCGCCACGAGCAGCAGGAAGGTCATGCCCACCATCTCGTCGTGGGAGAGCTCGCCGGTCTCCCGCCGCGCGGTTACGAGCCGCCCGACGAGGTCGTCCCCGGGCCGCCGCCCGGCCTTGGTGATCAGATCGTCGAGATAGTTCCAGACCTCTACGGCCGCGGTGATCCCGCCCCGCGGGGAGCCGACACCGGCGTCGATCATCTCGCGGGTCCTGGACTGGAAGAAGTCGCGGTCGGCATCGGGGATGCCGAGGAGCCGGCAGGTCACCATGGACGGCAGGGCCATCCCGAACGCCTCGACCAGGTCGGCGGAGGAGCCCTGTTCGAGCATGCCGTCGATGAGCCGGTCGGTCACCTCCTGGATGCCGGGGCGCATCTCCCGGACCCGCCGGACGCTGAACTCGGGGATCAGCATCCGCCGGTAGACCCCGTGGCGGGGCGGGTCCATGTCGATGAACTGGCCCGCCTGGAACCTCGCCCGTATCCGTTGCTCCTCCTCGGAGGGGACCTCGGCCGTCATCGCGGCCATCGGGTGCCCGGGGGTGGCGGGATCGGTGCTGATCCTGGGGTCGCCGAGCACCTGCTGCGCCTCGGCGTGCCGGGTCACCAACCAGGCCCACCCTCTGGGGAGCTCTGCTCTGACCAGCGGCGCCTCCTCACGGAGACGTTCGTATTCGGGTGGGGGCGCGAATGGGCAACCGCGCGGAACGGGAAAGTTCACAGCCATAAGGTTGCTCCTCAACAGGCATGGTCAACTTTACTTACATGAAAGTAAGTAAAGGCGGGATGACCGTCAAGGCATGGCACGGAAGAAGAACGGCGGAACGGCGATGAACGCCCGGCGCAGTGACACGAGGGAACGGATCCAGCAGGTCGCGCTGGAACTGTTCGCCGAGCGAGGATACGAGAAGACCTCCCTGCGGGAGGTCGCCGAGCGGCTGCAGATCACCAGGCCCGCGCTCTACTACCACTTCAGCGCCAAGGAGGACATCCTCACCGGCGTCATCGAGGACCTGAACGACTCGATAGACGAAATCGTCGCGTGGGCCAATGCCCAGCCGCGCACGGAACAGGCCGTGACGGAGATTATGCAGCGGATCGCGATGCTCCTTAACGACCGATGGCGCCCACTCCTGCGATTCGCCCGGGTAAATCAGGCGGTCATGTCCCGGCTGCCGGCCGGCGAGCGGATGCACCACCGGATGATGGCCGTGATCTCGGTGCTGTCCGTCCCCGGGACCGACCCTGTCAGGCAGTTCGAGGCCCGCCTCGCGGTGGTAGCGCTCATCCTGGGCAGCGTCCCGTTCGTCATCGGCCTGGATCTGCCCGAGGAGGAACGGATGACGACGGCGCTGACGGTCGCCGCGAAACTGGCCTCGGGCCGCTAGCGGAAACCCGCGATCGGGGTCACTCCCGGGCGGCGGAAAGAGTGATCTTCAAAAGGGTGGCGGCGGGCCCGGTGGGCGGGCGCCCCCGCCGCCAGACGGCCCGCAGGCGGCGTTCGAGGTTGATGCCCCGGGTGGCCACCTCGATCAGCCGGCCGGTGGCCAGCTCGCCCTCCACCGCGTACCCGCTGAGCACGGCCGGAGCCGCCCCTTCGCGGGTCGCCCCCTTGACCGCGGTGTTGGAGCCGAGCTCCAGCCTCGGCGCGGCGCCCCGATGACCGGCCAGCGCGCGATCCAGTGTCTCGCGGGTGCCGGAACCCCGCTCCCGGACGACCAGCGGCGTCGCGGCCAGCTCCGCGGAGAGCAGTGCGGTACGGCGACGCGCCCACGGGTGGCCCGGCGCGACCACCACGACGAGCCGGTCGGTGGCCACCACCCGGGAGGCCAGTCCCGGCGGGACCGAGGGCCCCTCCACGAACCCCAGCTCGATGCCGCCGCCGACCAGCCTGGCGACCTCGGCCGAGTTCTGCACGTCCAGCCCGACCTGGACCTGGGGCTCGCGGTTCTGCAGCTCCCCCAGCCAGCGCGGCAGCAGGTACTCGGCCACGGTCATGCTGGCCGCGATGTGCAGGTGGGCCTCCCTGCCGTGCCGTACCGCCTCCGCCCCGCGCATGAGCTCCTCGGCCGCCGCGAGCACCTGGGTCGCCCAGGCGGAGACCATCACCCCCTGCGGGGTGAGGGTGGAGCCTCGGGGGGTGCGTTCGAGCAGGAGCAGTCCCAGGCGCCGTTCCAGCAGCGCGATCCGCTTGCTCGCCGACGGCTGGGCGATGCCCGCCACCCTGGCCGCCTGGCCGAGGCTGCCCAGGCGGTCCACGTCGACGAGCAACCGCAGGGACTCAAGGTCAGGCAGATCGCTCATAGCTATAGGCTATGGCCTACCAGGGAGATGACGCCTACCGGGTACATTTCCCTTCTTCGACACTCGAAATATGACAATCTCCCCACCTTCCGACCCTCGTACCCCGGATGCGGACGGTCCGGAGAGCCAGCGGCTTTACAGTGTAGATTCCGAAGGCTCCCCTCCCCCCTCCTCGTCCGGCTCCTCGTCCGGCCGGGATCGGGGGGACGAGGCCGAAAGGCCGCTCCCCGGGACGGCCTCCGGCCCGCGGGCGGAACCTCGGGAGGCGATCTGGCGGGCACGTGCGGCGAAGACCGGCGCGCTCGTCCCCGGACTCGCGCTGACGGCCGTCGCGGTGGCGGCCTCCCTGCTGGTGAGCCGCGCGCTTCCCGGGGCGAGCCCGGCCGTGGTCGCGGTGGCCCTCGGGGTCGCGCTGACCAATCTCGGGGGGCTGCGCGCCACGTTCCGCCCCGGACTGCAGTTCGCCGCCCGCAGGGTGCTCCGGCTGGCGATCGTGCTGCTCGGGCTGCAGATCGCCCTGCCGGAGGTGCTGGCGCTCGGCTGGCAGGCCCTCGCGGTGATCCTCGCCGCCACCGGGGGCACCTTCCTGATCACCCGGTGGCTGGGAGCGCGTATGGGGGTGAACCCCCGCAGATCACTGCTCATCGCGACCGGGGTCTCGGTCTGCGGAGCCGCGGCCGTGGCCGCCATGCACGAGGTGGCCGACAGCGACGACGACGACGTGGCGAGCGCGCTCAGCGTGGTGGTCCTGTACGGCAGCGCGGCGATGCTGGTGGTGCCCGCGCTCGCCGGGCTGCTCGGCCTGACACCGCACCAGCTCGGCCTCTGGACCGGCGCGTCGGTGCACGAGGTCGCCCAGGTGGCGGCCGTGGGCGCGGCGGCCGGAGCCGGGGTGCTGGCGAGCGCGGTGGTGGTCAAGCTGGCCAGGGTCGTGCTGCTCGCCCCGATCGTGGCCCTCACCTCCGTGGCCCTGCGCGGGAGCGCGGCGGCGCGGACGGGACAGGACACCGGGCAGGGCACGGGGCGGCGGACCTCGGCGGGGCGGCGTCCCCCGCTGGTCCCCCTGTTCGTGCTGGGATTCCTCGCGACGGTGGCGGTGCGGAGCCTGGGCCTGGTGCCCGCCGGGATCAGCCGGACGATACCGGAGGTGACGGCGATCCTGCTCGCCGCCGCGCTCTTCGGGCTGGGAACGGGCGTCAACCTCAGGGAACTGCTCCGCGGCGGGCGTTCCCTGTTGCTCGGCGGGGCGGCCACGGCTGTCATCGGCGTGATCTCACTGATCGGCGTCATCGCCGTCGGCTGACCTTCAAGTGGACTCCGTCCGGCAACCGCCGTAACGTGCTCTTTCTGGAACAAGCTGCTTGTTTATACGGTTCCGAGGGCGCCCATCCGGTCCGGACGAGGAGACAGAACCCACTTATGCGTATCACCCACCAGCCCATCGACAGCGTGCTCCGGCCGTCCCGCGAGGTGGCCGAGGCACTGGCGCGGGGCGTCCCGGTCGTGGCCCTGGAGTCCACGATCATCTCGCACGGCCTGCCCCAGCCCCGCAACCTTGAGGTCGCGGCCGAACTGGAGGAGATCGTCCGCGAGGCCGGGGCCGTCCCCGCGACGATCGCGGTGCTGGACGGGGTGGCGCGCGTCGGCCTGGACGAGGAGGGGCTGAAGCGGATCGCCACCGACCCCGGCCTGCGCAAGCTCGGCTTCCGTGACCTGCCGGTCGCCGCCGCGCTGAGGGCCTGCGGGGCGACCACGGTCTCGGCGACCTCGTTCCTGGCCGCGCGGGCGGGTATCCGGGTCTTCGCCACCGGCGGCCTCGGCGGGGTGCACCGCGAGTGGGCCGCCACCCAGGACGAGTCGGCCGACCTCGACATGCTGAGCCGTACCCGGATCACCGTCGTCTGCGCGGGCGTGAAGTCGATCCTGGACGTCCCGGCCACCCTGCAGCGGCTGGAGACCCGTGGCGTCGCCGTGGTCGGTCTCCGCACCGACGAGTTCCCCGGCTTCTACCTGCACACCTCGGGCGAGCCGATCGACTGGCGGATCGAGACCGCGGCCGAGGCCGCGGACATCATGCGGGCCCAGGACGCGCTCGGCGGCCCGGAGGCGGCGCTGATCGTGGCCAACCCCGTGCCACGGGCCGAGCAGCTCGATCCCGCCCTCCACGACCGGGTCCTCACCGAGGCCCTGGCGGCGGCGGAGCGGGAGGGGATAACCGGCCAGGCCATCACCCCGTTCCTGCTGGACTACCTGGTGCGGGGGACCGACGGCGCCTCGCTTGAGGCGAACCTGGCGGCCGTGCGGGGCAACGTCCGCGCCGCCACCGAGATCGCGGTGTCCTGGGGCCGGGGAGACTGAGGCGGTCGTGACCGGAACGGGGCTGCTGGTCATCGGCGACGTCGTCACCGACGTCGTCGCGCTGCACGAGGGGCCGGCCCTGGCCGGTCTGGCCGTCGGGACGGACACCGCCGCCGACATCGTGCTGCGGCCGGGCGGATCGGGCGCCAACACCGCCTCCTGGGCCGCCCACCTGGGCGCCGACGCCCGCATCCTCACCCGGGTCGGTTTCGACACCGGCGAGTGGCACGCCGCCGAACTCCGGCGCGGCGGTGTCCGGCCGCACATGCGGGTGGACCCCGAGCGGCCGACCGCCGTGGTGATCGCCATGGTCGACCCGACCGGAGAACGCTCCATGCTCACCAACCGGGGGGCGGGAGGGCACATCGGCACCGACGACTGGGACGAGAGCCTGCTCGACGGGGTGGGCCACCTGCACCTGTCGGGGTACACGCTGTTCGCCGAGCCGGGGCTGCAGCTGTCCCGGCTGGCCTTGGCCGAGGCCGCCCGGCGCGGCGTCACGATCAGCGTCGATCCGGCCTCGACCGGCTTTCTGCGCTCCTTCGGCCCCGAGCGGTTCGTCCGGGAGACGCTGGCCGCCCAGCTGATCATCCCCAACCTGGACGAGGCGCTGCTGCTCACCGGCGAGACCTCCGCCGAGGGTGCCGCGGAGGACCTGAGCCGCCGGTACGGCGCGGCCGCGGTGAAACTCGGCTCCCGGGGCGCCCTGATGGCCAGGGAGGGAAAGTTGGCCGCACGGGTTCCCGGACTCGCCACCGAGGTGGTTGACTCGACGGGAGCAGGTGACGCGTTCGCCGCCGGCCTGTTGACCGCCCTGCTGACAGGGGCCGGCGACGAGGCCGCACTGGATGCGGGACGCCGGGCCGGAGCCGAGGCCGTGACAGCCGTCGGCGGCCGCCCGCGTATCCTCACGGCTGATTTGGGTACCAACCAGCTTTACCCTCTTAACACCAATTGATAGCTTGCGGCGTAGGCTGCACCATTAGCCACATGCGTCACCTTGGGGAGGTTGCGGTCCGCCGATGGATGCCGAGTCATCGATCTGCCTGAGTGATCTGGTCCCGGCCCTGCGCTGGAGCAGGCCCCAGCAGATCGCCGAAGTTCTGGCCGATCCCCGCCTGCCCGCCGGGTGGTGGTCCTCGGTCAACCTGCCCAAGGCTCTCGGCACAGCCGGGCTCGACTGGGTCTGCGACCGGCTGGCCCGGCTCTCGCTGTCCCGCTGGGACCACCTGCCGTTAAGTGACGTACTACCCGCGCTGCACGTGCACACGGTCGACCCCACCCTGCCCGACTGGCCCGAGTCCGCCCGCTCGGCCATCACCGGGCTGGGCGGCTGGTCCCGGCTGCGCCGGCTGACCGCCGGAGACCTGGGCTCCCCCTCGGCGTCCACCGCCCCCGAGGTCGTGGTGACCGCCATGTTCCGCGAGGTGCTCAGCCGGATTCCGGTGACCGCCGAGCAGCCCGTGCAGACCGCCCCCCAGACCGCGCAGGCCACCACGCAGACCGCGCAACCCGCCCAGGCCCCGCAGGCCGCCCGGACCGCTCAGCGGCCCGCTCCGCAGACCACGGCGCCGGCCGCCGTACCGGCCCCGGCTCCCCACGCCCCGGTCCCACACGCCCCCGCCGGGCAGGGGCAGCAGCCGGAGCGGCGGGCGCCGGCCACGCCTCCGGTTCCCCGGCAGCCGCACCCCGCGCCGGTCCCCGAACCCCCGATCCGCCTCGGCGACTACCCGCTGGTGGGCCTGGTGGACAACATGTTCCGGGACTGGAACCCGCTGGAGCGCGCGATCGCCGTGGAACGGCTGTTCGCCGTCGACCCGATCAGCCTGCGCGCCCTCGCGCACAAGCTCAACGCCGACCTCGCCGCGCTCTCCGCCGCCCAGCGGGCCGCGGAGGAACGCATCCTGCTCTGGCTGCGCTCCTCGGAGTCCGCCCCGCTCACCGGCCACATGTTCGGCCTCACCGAGTGGCTGGGCGCCGCCGCCACCCAGGACCAGCTCATCGGCGCCGACTCCGCGCACCCCGTCGAGGTTCCCACGCTCCGCACCCCGCTCTGGCGGGTGCTGGTCACGCTGATGCCCGACCGGCGGCTCCAGGACGGCTGGCTCGTCGTCGGCGACCTGGGCGGCCTGCGGGAACGCACCCGGCAGCTCCTGGCGGGCAAACCGGCCGACGCCGACGCGGTCGCCCTGATGGAGCACCGGCTCGGCATCCGCGCCCACTCGGCGCAGGCGTGGCTGGACGCCCTCGCCGCCAGCGACACCTCCCAGGAGGCGTCCGCCCCGGAGAGCGCCCCCGAGAACAAGCAGCTGCCCCGCCGTACGCCGGGGTCGGCCGGCCATCACCACCGCGGCGGGCAGCCGATCCCGCAGGTGAGCGCCGGCTCCATCGACCCCCGCGCGGCCCTGGCCACGCTGTCGGCCCTGGCCGCCGGCAACCCCCGGCCCCACCTGATCACCAGCCAGCGTGCCCCGCTCCACCCGCCGACCAACCCGACCACCGATCCAAGCCGCTGGCAGCGGATCGAGGTGACCAGCGAGCATCTGCGGGGTGGCCCCGTGGCGGTGCCGGAGGGATACGCCACCCGGCTGGGCATGCGCCCGGGCACCCTGCTGTCGGTGACCGGCCCCGGCGACAACGCGGTGGTGCTGGTCTGGCGGGACCACCCGGTCTTCGACTCCCTGCAGCCCGTGCTGATGCGCCTGAACGCCCGGCCGGGCGACCAGGTGTACGTCACCGTGGACGGCTACCGCCTGGACGCCCAGCTGCCCAGCTGACCACCGGGCTCGGGCGAGGCGCGGAGCCCGTCCCCCCGAGCCCGGTCCGCCGGGCCCGGACCGGGCCCGGCGGCTACGCCTCGCCTCTCCGGCTCCGCCCCCGTCGCCCCCGTCGCTGCCACAGGCTGTCGAGGGCGAGCGCCCCACCCCCGCTGAAGGCCACGGCCAGGGTGCCCGCGGCGAGCGCGAGGACGAACTCGTAACCGCCCTTGGCCACCGAGAAGCCGTGCGCCGCGTGGACGAGGACGAACGCGCCGATCATGTCCAGGACGAGCAGGGAGCCGAAGATCGGCAAGGCCGCGCCCAGGATGAGCGCGATGCCGCCGATGACCTCAAGAACGGCCACCGCCGGTGCCGTCAGGCTCGCCGCCGGGACTCCCATCGACTGAAAGGCCGCCGCCGTACTGTCCAGCCCGGCCGCGAACTTCTGCCGGCCGTGCACGAGGAAGATCGCGCCGATGCCGATCCGCGCCAGGAGCAGGGCGACGGGCTGTATCCGATCGGCCACTGACATGAGGGCCCCTCATTACTGTTCGAATATGAACCAACGATAGTTGGTGGTTCATATTCGAACAACCCATACACTGGGAAAGTGGCGGACACGAGATGGTTAACCGAGAGCGAGCTGGGCGCGTGGGCGGCCTATCTCAGCGCGTCCCATCTGCTGGAGCGGCACATCGAGGAGCGGCTGAAGGCCGACTCCGGGCTCACCCACGCCCACTACGAGATCCTCGCGAAACTCTCGGCCGCCCCCGGCCGGCGGCTGCGCATGAACGACCTCGCGCGCAAGGTGGTCGTCTCCAAGAGCGGGCTCACCTACCAGGTCGGCCGGCTGGAGAAACGCGGCCTCGTCGAGCGGACGACCTGCCCCTCCGACGACCGGGGGGTCCTGGCCGTGCTCACCGACGAGGGCGCGCGCCGCCTGGAGAAGAGCACACCCGGGCACGTGGCCGTCGTCCGCGCCTTTCTGATCGATCGGCTCACCCCCGACGAGCTCCGGAGCATGACGCGGATCATGTCGAAGGCCATCGCCGCGATGACGTCCGCCCCGGCCGGCCCTCCGCTCAGAGCCCCTTGAGACCCAGTTCCCGGGCGATGAGCATCCGCTGGACCTCGCTGGTGCCCTCGCCGATCTCCAGGACCTTGGCGTCGCGGTAGAAGCGGCCCACCGGGTACTCGTTCATGAAACCGTAGCCGCCGAAGATCTGGGTGGCGTCGCGGGCGTTGTCCATGGCCGCGTCGCCAGCGACGAGTTTGGCGATGGCCGCCTCCTTCTTGAACGGCTCGCCGGCCAGCATCCTGCCGGCCGCGTGGTAGTAGGCCAGCCGGGCGGTGTGGGTGCGGACCTCCATGTCCGCGATCTTGAACTGGATGGCCTGGTAGTGACCGATCGGGTGACCGAACGCCCTCCGCTCGCGGACGTGGCGCAGCGACTCGTCCACGCAGCCCTGGGCCAGGCCCGTCGAGAGGGCGGCGATCGCGACGCGGCCCTCGTCGAGGGTCTGCAGGAACTGCGCGTAGCCCCGCCCCCGCTCGCCGAGGAGGTTGCCGGCCGGAACCCGGCAGCCGGTGAAGGAGAGCTCACGGGTGTCGGAGCAGTTCCAGCCGACCTTGGAGTACTTCTTGGAGACGGTGAAACCCGGGGTGCCGGACGGCACCAGGATGGTGGAGATCTCCGGCCGCCGGTGCGGAGACGTCTCGTCACCCTCGCGGTAACCGGTGATCGCGGCGACGGCCACCACCCCGGTGATGTCGGTGCCGGAGTTGGTGATGAACGCCTTCGAGCCGTTGATCACCCACTCGTCGCCGTCCAGCGTGGCGGTGGTGCGCATGCCGCCCGGCACGTCGGAGCCGCCCCCCGGCTCGGTCAGGCCGAACGCGCCCAGCACCTCGCCCGACGCCATCCGGGGAAGCCACTCGGCGCGCTGCTCGGCCGTACCGAAGCGGTGGATCGGCATCGCGCCCAGCGAGACCGCGGCCTCCAGGGTGATGGACACGCTGGAGTCGACCCTGGCCAGCTCCTCCAGGACCAGGCAGAGGGCGAAGTAGTCGCCGCCCATGCCGCCGTACTCCTCGGGGAGGGGCAGCCCGAACAGGCCCATCGCGCCCATCTGGCGGACGATGTCGTAGGGAAACTCCTGGCGCTCGTACAGGTCCCCGATCACCGGGGCCACGACGTCGCGGGCGAACGCCTCGACGGTCTTGCGGAGGTCTTCGTATTCCTCGTTGAGCTGGGGCATGGTCACTCCTTGACGTGTCGATCGGTGGCCCGGCCGGCTCCCAGCGCCTGCACGACCCGTGACGGGCTGGGGCGGCCGAGCTCGGCAGCCAGCCACATGCTGGTCTCCACCAGCGATTCGAGGTCGAGCCCGGTCTCGACACCGAGGCCGTGCAGCATCCACACCAGGTCCTCGGTGGCGAGGTTGCCGGTGGCGCTCTCGGCGTACGGGCAGCCGCCGATGCCACCGGTGGAGGCGTCGACCACGGTCACGCCCGCGCGCAGGGCCGCGAGGGTGTTGGCCAGTGCCTGACCGTAGGTGTCGTGGAAGTGCACGGCCAGCCGCGAGGGCCCGCCGAACGCCTCGACGAGGGCGGTCACGTGCCCCGGGGTGCCGACGCCCGTCGTGTCGCCCAGCGACAGCTCGAAACAGCCGAGGTCGAGCAGCCTGCGCCCCACCGCGACCACCTGCCCGATCGGGGTCGGCCCCTCCCACGGGTCGCCGAAGCACATCGACAGGTACGCCCTGACCCTCAGACCGTGGCCGAGCGCCCGCGCCACCACCGGCTCGAACATCTCGAACTGCGACTCCAGCGTCCGGTTCAGGTTCCGGCCGGCGAACGTCTCGGTGGCGCTACCGAAGATCGCTATCTCCTGGACGCCGTGTTCCAGCGCCCGGTCGAGACCCCGCTCGTTCGGCACGAGCACCGGGTAGCGCACGCCGGGGACCCGTTCCAGACCGGCCAGCAGCTCCGCGGCGTCGGCGAGCTGGGGCACCCACCCGGGGTGCACAAAGCCGGTCGCCTCGATCACACGGTGCCCCGCGGCGGTCAGCCGGGCGATGAACTCCGTCTTGACCTCGACGGGAACCATCACCGGCTCGTTCTGCAACCCGTCGCGCGGGCCGACCTCGTAGATCGTGACCCGCTCGGGCAGCCCCGCCTCCGCGACCCTGTACGGCTCCCGCATCACGACTCCCCGTCCCGCCGCACGACCGCCAGCACGGCGTCCATGTCGACCGGCTGGCCGGCCCGGACCGGCAGCTCGGCGACCGTCCCGGTGACCGGGGCGGTCACGGTGTGCTCCATCTTCATCGCCTCGACGACGAGCAGCGGCTGCCCCTCGCCGACCCGCTCCCCGGCGGCCACCTTGACCACGAGGACGGTGCCGGGCATCGGGCTGCGGACCACCCCGTCGCCGTCGCCGCCCGCGCCCTCCCGGTCTCCGGGGTCGCCCAGGTGGTGGCGGGTGAGCGCCCACGCGTCGCCGTCCCTGCCGAGCCAGACCACGTCGCCGTCCCGGGCGACGGCGTAGCGCCTGCGGACCCCGTCCAGGGTGATCAGCAGGTCGTCGCCGTCCACGTCCAGCCTCGCCGGCACGCCCCGGCCCCGGACCGCCGCCCGCGCGCCGCCACCGGGCGGACCGGCGGGCACGGGCGCCGGGACGTCGCCGGGCGGGCCGCCCTCGGCCCCGGAGACGCCGTCCCCCGGCGGGCGGACCTCGACCTCGGCGCCCGCCGAGGGCAGCCCGCGCACCAGGACCTCGGTCACGCCGTCGCGGCCCTCCAGCCGCCAGGTGGTCCACGCGGCCTCACCCAGCCGCCAGCCGTCGGGCACCTCCCACGGGTCGGCCGGCTCGGCGGGCGTCCGCTCATGGTGCAGGATCAGGGCCGCGGCGACCGGCACGTCGGCGGGGACGCCCCCCGCGGGGACCAGCGTGTCCAGGTGACGTTCGACCAGGCCGGTGTCGAGGTCGCCGGCGACCACCCTCGGGTGGGTGATCAGTGCGCGCAGGAAGGCGATGTTGGTCGGCACGCCCAGCACGCCGGTGGCGGCGAGCGCCCCGTCCAGCCGCCGCAGCGCGCTCGCCCGGTCGGGACCCCAGGCGATGATCTTCGACAGCATCGGATCGTAGTCGCTGCCGACGACACCGCCGACCGCCAGGCCGGAGTCCACCCGGACGCCGCCGGGCTCGCGGAGCGCGAGCACCCGGCCGCCGGTCGGCAGGAACCCCCGTGAGGGGTCCTCGGCGTAGACGCGGGCCTCGACGGCGTGGCCGCGGAGCCGCACCTCCTCCTGGGTGAGCGGAAGCGGCTCGCCCGCGGCGACCCTGAGCTGGAGTTCGACCAGGTCCAGGCCGGTGACCAGCTCGGTGACCGGATGCTCGACCTGGAGCCGGGTGTTCATCTCCATGAAGTAGTAGTCGCCGGTGGCGCCCTGGACGATGAACTCCACCGTGCCCGCGCCGGTGTAGCCGACGGACCTGGCCGCCTCGACCGCCGCCGCGCCCATGCTCGCCCGGGTCTCCGCGTCGAGCAGCGGAGAGGGGGCCTCCTCGACGATCTTCTGATGGCGGCGCTGCAGGCTGCACTCGCGCTCGCCCAGGTGGATGACGTTGCCGTGGCCGTCGGCCATCACCTGGATCTCGATGTGCCGGGGGTTCTCCACGAACCGCTCGATCAGCAGCGTCGCGTCGCCGAACGCGGCGGCGGCCGTACGGCGGGCGGACTCCAGGGCGTCCGGCAGCTCCCCGGCCGAGTGCACCAGCACCATCCCCTTGCCGCCGCCGCCCGCCGAGGGCTTGATCAGCGCGGGGAAGCCGATCCGGCCCGCGGCCTCGACCAGGTCGTCACCGGGTTCCGCGCCGCCGGGGACGACGGGAACCCCGGCCGCCGACACGACGGCCTTGGCCCGGATCTTGTCGCCCATGGCCTCGACGGCCTCCGGCGGCGGGCCGACGAACACCAGCCCCGCCTCGGCGCACCGCCTGGCGAAGGCGGGGTTCTCGGCCAGAAAGCCGTAGCCGGGGTGCACGGCCTGGGCCCCGGTCGCCGCGGCCGCCGCCAGGATCCGGTCGATGTCGAGGTAACCGCCGCCGAGCCGTACCGCGACGTCGGCCTCGCGGACGTGACGGGCGTCGGCGTCGGCGTCGCTGTACACCGCGACGGAGCGGATGCCGAGCCTGCCGAGCGTGCGGATGATCCGCAGGGCGATCTCGCCCCGGTTGGCGATGAGAACGGTGCCGAACAGCCCAGGCGATCCGGGTGCCGGGCGGGGGGCTGGTGAGCGGTTCATGGGTGCGGTCACATCCGAAAGACGCCGTAGCCGATGGGGTCGAGGGGGGCGTTGGCCGCGGCGGACAGGGCCAGGCCGAGGACGGTCCGGGTGTCGAGGGGGTCGATGACGCCGTCGTCCCAGAGGCGGGCGGTGGAGTAGTAGGGGTTGCCCTGGTCCTCGTACTGCCGGCGGATGGCGTCGGGGTCGGCGTCACCGACCGTGGAGAGCACGTTGGCCGCCTGCTCGCCGCCCATCACCGAGATTCGCGCGTTCGGCCACATCCACAGGAACCGGGGCGAGTAGGCCCGGCCGGCCATCGCGTAGTTGCCCGCGCCGAACGAGCCGCCGACGACCACGGTGAACTTGGGCACCCTGGCGCAGGCCACGGCGGTGACCATCTTGGCGCCGTGCTTGGCGATGCCCCCCGCCTCGTACGCCCTGCCGACCATGAAGCCGCTGATGTTCTGCAGGAACACCAGCGGGATGCTGCGGCGGTCGCACAGCTCGATGAAGTGCGCGCCCTTGAGCGCGGACTCGCCGAACAGGATGCCGTTGTTGGCCACCACCCCGACGGGGTGACCGTGGACGCGGGCGAAGCCGGTGACCAGCGTGGGACCGTACTCGGCCTTGAACTCCCCGAACCTGCTGCCGTCCACGACCCGGGCGATGATCTCCCGCACGTCGTACGGCGTGCGGGTGTCGGCGGGGACGAGCCCGTAGAGATCACGGGGGTCGTGCGCCGGCTCCTGGGAGGGGGCGCGCTCCCACGGGCTGGGGGCGCGCGGCCCGAGGGTGGCCACGATGTCGCGGACGATCCGCAGCGCGTGGGGGTCGTTCTCGGCGAGGTGGTCGGTGACGCCGCTGACCCGGGCGTGCAGGTCGCCGCCGCCCAGTTCCTCGGCGGTGACCTCCTCCCCCGTGGCGGCCTTCACCAGCGGCGGGCCCCCCAGGAAGATCGTGCCCTGGTTCCGGACGATCACGGCCTCGTCGCTCATCGCGGGGACGTAGGCGCCGCCCGCCGTGCAGGAGCCGAGGACCGCGGCGATCTGCGGGATGCCCCGCGCCGACATGGTGGCCTGGTTGTAGAAGATGCGGCCGAAGTGCTCCCGGTCGGGGAAGACCTCGTCCTGCCTGGGGAGAAACGCGCCGCCCGAGTCGACGAGATAGAGGCAGGGCAGGTTGTTGTGGAGGGCGATCTCCTGGGCCCGCAGGTGCTTTTTGACGGTGATCGGATAGTAGGTGCCGCCCTTGACGGTGGCGTCGTTGGCGACCACCACGCACTCGCGGCCGGAGACGCGGCCCACGCCGGTGATGATCCCCGCCGCGGGGGCCTCGTCGCCGTACAGCCCGGTGGCGGCGAGCTGGGAGAGCTCCAGGAACCGTGAGCCCGGGTCGAGCAGGGCGTCGACCCGGTCGCGGGGCAGCAGCTTGCCCCGGGCGACGTGCCTGGCCCGCGAGCGCGCCGGACCGCCCGGCGCGGCGGCCGCGATCCGTTCCGCGAGGTCGGCGACCAGCCGCTCGTTGACCTCCGCGTTGCCCTTGAACCCCTCACCGCCCGGGTCGCAGGCGCTGCGCAGCACCGGCCAGCCACTCATGTGAGCCCCTCTCGTCCGGCTCCGCCGCCGTGGGCCAACGGTCGCCAACACCACTGGCGATGTTAGTCATTATTAACACCACCGTCTACCATGCGAGATGTGACGACTGCCCACCCCTCCACCCGCGGTCGCGGGGCACGGCGTCTGGAGATCCTGGACGCCGCCGCCGGGCTGTTCGCGGCACGCGGCTTCCACGGCGTCTCCATCGAGGACATCGGCGGCGCGGTCGGCACCACGGGCCCCGCCCTCTACCGCCACTTCAGCGGTAAGGAGGCGCTGCTGGCGGAGATGCTGCTGGACGTCAGCGAGCGCCTGCACACCTCGGCGGCGAGCCGGGTGACCGAGGCCCTCGACGCCGAGCACGCCCTGGACGCCCTGCTCACCGTCCAGATCGAGTTCGCGCTCAGCCACCCCTCGCTGATCACCGTGCACGACCGCGAGCTCGGCAACGTTCCCGAGCCCGCCCGCCGCCAGATCCGCCGCCTCCAGCGGCTGTACGTGGAGGAGTGGGTCACGGTGCTGAGCGAGCTGTATCCCGGCTGCCCCCCGCCCCGCCTGCGCGCCGCGACGCACGCCGTCTTCGGCCTGCTCAACTCCACCCCGCACAGCGCGGGCGAGCTGCCGCCCGAGGCGATGGCCGGGCTGCTGCGGGGCCTGGCCCGCGCGGCGCTCGCCACGGTTCACGGCTAGGAAAAGTTAGGGACTGCTAACAGCCAAGCCGCCGGCCCCGGCCGGGCGCGGAAACATCCGCCGGGGGCAGGGAAGGCCGGCCGGGGCGGGGAAACGGAGAACGGCGGCCGGGGAAAAGGGGACGGCCCGGGTGCCTGAGCACCCGGGCCGCCTTATGCCGGGTCCGCTCCCCGCGAGGGGAGCGGACCCCGCCGTCACCGCCGGTGCCTGACGACCTTCACGTAGTCACTGGCGCCGGTGTCACCGTAGAAGTCGTGGTCGCCCTTGAAGACGAACCTCCAGTAGCCGGAGCGGTAGGTCTTGGCCTTGGTGAGGATCCGGCCGCCGTCGGCGGCCCGGGTGGTCTTCACGTACTGCCACTTGTGCGAGCCCTTGGGCTTGAAGTACAGCCTGACCTTCGCGCCGTAGCCCTCCCATCCGTCGCCGTCACGGACCTGAAGGCTGCCGGTGAACGTGAGGTACCGGCCGTAGCGGCCGGGCTCGGGCGAGGCGTTGAACCGGACGATCCGGCTGTCGGCCCGCTCGGGCTCGGGCGCCGGGCCGGACGTGAGGACCGTCACGTGGCCGGTGGCGCTGCCCGCGCCCTCGACGCCCTCGGCGCCGGCGAACTCGGCACGCCAGTCACCGGAGCGCGTGGCGGTCAGGTCGGCGCCGAACCGCCCGTGACCGTCGGTCCAGTCGGTGGCCACGGCGGTCCACCGGTACGCGTCGTCGGCACGGAACAGGATGACGACCTTGCGGTCCCGGTAGCCCTCCCAGCCGTACTGGGTGTCGAGCAGCAGACGACCGCGGACGCTGATCCGGTCTCCCCGGTCCACCGGGTCGGGCCTGGCGCCGAAGTCGACGATCCTGGTCTGCCGGAGCGCGGCCTTGACGTCGACCCTGTCGGTCTCGCTTTTGGCGCCGAGGCTGGTCGGCGAGCCGTCGTACTCGGCCCGCCAGTGGCCGGTCCTCGTCGCCTTGGCCTTGAACCAGAACCTGCCCTGGCCGTTGGTCTCGACGCTGCCGGGGAGCCGGTCGTAGGAGCCGCCCAGCGGCCTGAAGGCCAGGTGGACCCGGGCGCTGGGCAGCGGCGCCCAGCCGTTCGTCCCGTTCTGCCGGAGCACGCCGCCGAGGGTGATCAGGCCGCCCTCGCGCACCACCGCGGGGGTGGCCGCGATGTCGTCGAAGTCGGTCTCGAAGACCTGCTTGACGGTGAACTCGACGGACTTGGCCGCCGAGTTGCCCGCGACGGCCCTGAAGGTCCACTTGACGGGGGCGAACTGACGGTTGAAGTCCTTGGTGTACTTCCACCGCGCCTTGCCGGAGCCGAGGTCGTCGCTCTTGGTGAGCTTGAACTCGGTCTCGGCGCCGAGTTCGGGCTTGATCCAGCCGGTGACCGCGGAGGCGTCCCCGCCGGTCTCGGCGGTGAAGGTGACCTTCACCGTCTCGGCGCCCTTCACCTCGACGGGGCTGGGACTGACTGATACGTCGCTGACGGCGGGATCGGCCTTGCCTGTTCCCGCGGACGCCGTCGTGACCGGGCCCGCAACCAGAGTTGCGACGCCCAGCGCTGCCACGACGGCGACACGAATGCGTTTCACCATTCGGGCCTTCCGTCCTTCCCGTTGGTTGAACGCGGCTTGAGGGTGCCGCGTCGTTACCTCCAAGTAGACGTATTGGTCAGGTTATCGGTTGATAAATTGACAACCCGTCATGCAGAACGGTCGAATAGGACCGGTCCATCCCCATATAGACCCCCGATACATGATCTGAGAGGTTCAAATACGTGGTTGGTAAGGTCCCAAAGCGGTTAAGGTCCGCTACAGGACCGGTCGATGGGGTCATAATCGGGCTGTGGCGCGCGACATGGTTGAGACCTGTTTCACCGAGGCGGTGGCCGCCCTCTCCCCCGGGGCCCCGCACGATCCCCGTCTTCCCGTGCGGGAGGGCACCGGCCTGACCGGGGCCCGCTGCCGGGAGCTCTTCGGGTTCCAGCTCGGCAGCAGACTGCTGGACGTGACCGCGCGCCGGCTGAGAGAACAGGGCGAGGGCTTCTACACCATCGGCTCGGCCGGCCACGAGGGCAACGCCGCCGTCGCCGCCGCGCTGCGCGCCACCGACCCCGCCCTGCTCCACTACCGCTCGGGGGCCTTCTACCTCGCCAGGTCGGCGATGGCGGGACGCCTGCCGGAGGAGGGGCTGCGCGACGTGCTGCTCGGCCTGACCGCCGCGGTCGAGGAGCCGATCGCGGGCGGCCGTCACAAGGTCTTCGGGCACCCCGACCTGGCGGTGATCCCGCAGACCTCCACGATCGCCAGCCACCTGCCGCGCGCGGTCGGCGTGGCCTTCGCCATCGAGCGGGCGCGGCTGCTCGGCCTGCCGGGCGCGTGGCCACAGGACGCGATCGCGGTGTGCAGCTTCGGCGACGCCTCCGCCAACCACGCGAGCGCGCTGTCCGCGCTCAACACCGCCGGCTACGGCGCCTACCAGGGGCTGGCCCTGCCGGTCCTGTTCGTCTGCGAGGACAACGGCCTGGGCATCAGCGTCCGCACGCCGAAGGGCTGGGTGGAGGCCTCCCGCCACCGGCAGCTGGAGTACTTCGCGGCCGACGGCTGCGACCTGGCCGACGCCCACGACGTGGCCCTGGCCGCCGTCGAGCACGTCCGCACCCGGCGCTCCCCCGCCCTGCTGCGACTGAGCACGGTCCGGCTGATGGGACACGCCGGCTCCGATGTGGAGCTGTCGTACCGGACCAAGCGGGAGATCAACGCCGACCTGGAGCGCGACCCGCTCGTCGCCACCGCACGGCTGCTCGTCGAGGCGGGCCTGGCCACCCCGGACGAGCTGCTCTCGCAGTACGAGACGACGCGCGAGCACCTGTTCAAGATGGCCATGGAGAGCTCTCGGCGCCCCCGGCTGACCTCCGCCGCCGAGATCATGGAGCCGCTGGCCCCCCGCACCCCCCGGGCCGTCGCCCGGGCCTGCACGGTGGCCGCCGACTCCAGGGAGAAGGCCTTCGGCGGCAGGCTGCCCGAGACGGAGGGTCCGCTGACCCTCTCCCAGGCGATCAACCGGACCCTGTCCGACACGATGGCCGCCCACCCCGACGTGCTGGTCTTCGGCGAGGACGTGGCCCGCAAGGGCGGCGTCTACGGTGTCACCCGGGGCCTGCAGAGGCGCTTCGGCGTGGGCCGGGTGTTCGACACCCTGCTGGACGAGCAGTCCGTGCTCGGCCTGGCGCTCGGCTCCGGTGTGTCGGGACTGCTGCCGGTGCCCGAGATCCAGTATCTCGCCTACCTGCACAACGCGCTGGACCAGATCCGGGGCGAGGCCGCGACGCTGCCGTTCTTCTCCCAGGGGGCGTTCCGCAACCCGATGGTGGTCCGCATCGCCTCCTACGCCTACCAGAAGGGCTTCGGCGGCCACTTCCACAACGACAACTCGATCGCCGCGCTGCGCGACATCCCCGGGCTGGTCGTGGCCTCCCCCGCACGGCCCGACGACGCCGCCTCGATGCTGCGCACCTGCCTGGCCGCCGCCCGCGTCGACGGCGCCGTGTGCGCCTTCCTGGAGCCGATCGCCCTCTACAACACCCGTGACCTGTTCGACGAGGGCGACAACGGCTGGCTGGCGCCGTACACCCCGCCGGCCCGCTGGGCGGAGACGCACATCCCCATCGGCCGCGCCCGCAGTTACGGCGACGGCCGCGACCTGACCATCGTGACCTTCGGCAACGGCGTGCGGATGAGCCTGCGGGCCGCGGTCAGGCTCACCGCGGAGGGCTACGGCTGCCGGGTCCTGGACCTGCGCTGGCTCTCCCCCCTGCCGGTGGAGGACCTGCTGCGCGCGGCGGAGCTGACCGGCAAGGTGCTGATCGCCGACGAGACCCGCCGCGCGGGCGGCGTCTCCGAGAGCATCGTCGCCGAGCTGATCGACGCCGGCTTCACCGGCGGGATCTCCCGGGTGACCTCCCTGGACAGCTTCATTCCGCTGGGCGACGCCTCCAAGCACGTGCTGCTCTCGGAGGCGGACATCGAGGACGCCGCCCGCAAACTGCTCGGCTGAGAGCCTCCCCGCCGGACGCGGCAGGCGCGCCCCCGGGGCCTCCTGCCGTTCCGGCGTTCCTCCGGCGGGCGCCGGCGTGCGCCGTCCGCCGGTCCGGGGGCCGGTGGCGCCACGGCGCCCGGCGGGAGGGGCTCTACAACCAGTCGCGTCGTTTGAAGACCACGTACAGGGTCACGCAGACGGCCACCATCAGCAGCACGGCGAACGGGTAGCCCCACGCCCAGTGGATCTCGGGCATGACCTCGAAGTTCATTCCGTAGATGGTGCCCACGAGGGTGGGGGCGAACAGGATCGCGGCCCAGGCGGAGATCCTCTTCACCTCCTCGTTCTGGGCGTTGCTGGCCTCGGTGAGCCTGGTCATGTGCTCGTTCTGAGCCTGGGCGACCATGGTCGAGTTGACCACGAGGATGTCGTGGAGCATCTGGCGGAAACCGCCGACCCGCTCGGCCACGGTGATCGCGTGGTCGGCGACGTCGCGTAGGTATCTCTGCAGTTCCTCGTCAACCCCGTACTTGGCCGCCCCGGCGATGAAGCCCTCGATCATGCCGAGCAGCGGCCGGGTGGCCCGCTGGAACTCGATCACCTCCCGCGAGAGCTCGTAGATACGGCGGGAGACACCCGGCCGGTTGCCGAAGACCTCGACCTCGATCTCGTCGATGTCGTTCTGCAGGCCCGCGACCACCGGGGCGTAGCCGTCCACGACCGCGTCGAGGATGGCGTAGAGCACCGCCTGGGGGCCCTGGCGGAGCAGGTCGGGGTCGCTCTCCATCCGGCGGCGGACCTGGGACAGGTCCGGGGCCTCGCTGTGCCGTACGGTGATCACGAAGTTCCGGCCGACGAAGACGTGCAGCTCGCCGAAGTCGACCTCCTCGATCTCGTCGAGGTATCTGGCCGGGCGGAGGACCACGAACAGCGTGTCGCCGTACCGGTCGGCCTTGGGCCGCTGGTGGGCCACGATGGCGTCCTCGACGGCGAGCTCGTGCAGGTCGAACTCCTCGGCGACGTTGTAGACGGCCGCGTCCTCCGGCCGGTAGAAGCCGATCCAGGCCATGCTGTCCGGCGTGTTCTTCAGCCGGTCGAAAGCCTCGGGCAGCGACGCCGGGGTGGCGTCCCTCTGCCCGTTGACGTAGATCGCGTTGTCGATGAGGTGTGACCGGGGCGAGAGCGGTTCGTCACCCGTGGAGCGGGGGTCCATCGAGCGCTCGGGAGAGTCCCGCGCCCCGCCGGAACGCCCGCGCATGAGACTCCGTATGCCCCGCGTTCGCCGATCAGCCACACCTGTCCTCCTCATCCGGTGTTCAAGAACTCCTCCACCGACCGCGTCGCCCTGCCCCGGATCGTCACCCGGAACATCGGGGGCCGGCCGAGCAGCGGGCCCACCGGCCCGCCCCGAGCCGTCGTGGACCAGTGCCTGAGGTCGGAGTCGTCGTGGTGACGGATGATCAGGCCGTCCTCGGACCGGGGCAGGGCCTCGGTGTCGTCGACCACCCGCCTGCCCGCGTCGGCGAAGGTGTAACGGGCCCTCCACCGTGCCGTGCCGTCGTGGGATCGTGCGCCGACGTCCTGGACGGTCACGTCGATGTCGTGACCGCGGCCGAGTCACCCGCCGGGAGAACTCCCATGACCGAAGTGTAGTCGGCGGCAAGATCGAGCAGGCGGAGGGTACCGTCCGGCGGACCGTCCCGGGCCGTCGACCGGGCCGCGGCGCTCCGTGTGCCCGGACAGGAGGCGGACACGCGGCCCGGGGTCTCCGGCACCCCTTTTTCTGGAACCATGTTCTGCGCATCACCGCTTTATCGCCAGCACACCGGATGTCATGGGACGATTTGCTCCGACATCGCGAAGGAGAAGTGATCGTTGTCCGAGGTCTGGGTGACTCTGACCAGGGCCCAGTCGGGGCCACCCCCGTGGGTCGTTCTGTTGTCGGCGCTGGCCGCGCTGGGAGTGGTGGCGTGGTCCGGCTCCTGGCATCTCTCCAGGGGGCTGATCACGATCGCCCACGAGGGCGGGCACGCGCTGATGGCGCTGCTCACCCGCCGCAAGCTCCAGGGCATCCGGCTGCACTCCGACACCTCGGGGGTCACCCTGACGCGGGGCAGGCCCACGGGTCCGGGGATGGTCCTGACCGCCTCCGCCGGATACGTCGCCCCGTCCCTGCTGGGACTCGGCGGGGCCTGGCTGACCGCCTCCGGCCGTGTGGCGATCCTGATCACGATCATGATCGGACTGCTCTTCTGCATGCTGCTGGTGATCCGCAACCTGTTCGGAGTGGTGAGCCTGCTGGTCACCGGCGGGGCGATATTCGCCTTCACCTGGTACTCCGCGCCCGACATGGACGCCGTCCTCGCCTATCTGGCCGTCTGGTTCCTGCTGTTCGGCGGGATCCGGCCGATCCTGGAGTTGCAGAGCAAGCGCCGCCACGGCCGCACCCCCGACTCCGACGCCGACCAGCTCGCCCGGCTGACCTTCCTGCCCGCCGGGTTCTGGGTGCTTCTTTTCCTGCTGGTGGCGGGAGCCGCCCTGCTGGGCGGCGCCTACCTGCTGAATCCGCTGCGCTGAGCGCCCTGGACCGGCCCGTAAAGAGCCTAAAAACCCACCGATAAACCATTTCACAGGACGAATCGGACACTATTCTTTTCGGCTCGACCCTTACCGGTGATTACTGTTCTTAGTTATTGACAATTAAATGATTTTTTGGATTTATCACCATGTATGAACCCCTTCCGGGAATATCAGCAGATAACACAGCAACCGTACGCCGCGCCGGTGATCGCGGCCGGGACAGCGCTGGTCTCGCTGATCTCGCTGATCTCGCTGAGCGTCACGGTCGCCCTGGCCCTGCGGATCCGGCGGCTCCGCGCCGAGCGGGACAGGGCCGTCACCCGGGCCCGCGAGGAGCTCGCCCGCGACGTGCACGATCTCGTGGGGCACTGGCTCTGGCTGGCCTCGCTCAAGAGCGAGCTGGCCTACCGGCGCACGGCCGGCGACTCCCGCCTCCACGGCGAGCTGGGCGAGGTGCTCCAGGCGGTACGGCACGCCGCGCACGCCGTACGCCAGGCGTCGAAGGGCGACCGGCGGCCGTCGCTGGGGGATGAGAGCGCGCGGGCGCGGGCCCTTCTCACGGGCTTCGGAGCCGAGTGCTCGATCAGGGCCGCCTCCGCCGGGCTCCCGGAGGAGGTGAGCGCCGTACTGGGAACCGTGGTGCGCGAGGGCGTCACGAACATGCTCCGGCACAGCACGGTCGGACGGTGTGTGATCGAGCTGACCGAGGACGGCGACCGGCTGCGGCTGACCGTCGCCAACGACGGCGCCCCCGGCCCGGAGCGTCCGTGGAGCGCCGGCTGCGGCCTGGGCAACCTGCGGCACCGCGTGGCCGCGCTCGGCGGTTCGGTGCACGCCACCGCCGGCGAGGACGGCTGGTTCAGGCTGGTCGCCGAGGTGCCCCGGAGTTTTTCCGAATAATTTTCACTTCTACCGCAAAACCGCAGGTAAAGCACACATTCATGATTAAATCTGTGATTTTCGCATGCACGAGTAGTGGGGTTTGTAACTAGTCATTTCTCGGGTTATCCGGAATTCTCTCTTCTGGAAGACAGCAGGGAGATTGCCGTGAATGACCAATATGAGCTTTATTGCCTCGCGGATCCACTCTTTTACGACACTCTCGACGGCCACCGGGGCGACCACCCCGATTTTCCACCGGCCGCCAGGGCCGTCCCCGATGGCTGGGCGCACCAGGCGACCGACACCTGGATGCACTACGCGCCCCTCGGCGCGCGGATGCCGTCACAGGGTTGGAAGATCCACGTCTCGGCGTGCGCCGGGGACGCCGAGCGCGCCCTGGAGGCCGTGTGGGACTACTGCGTGCCGCGGAACATCCCGTTCAAGTTCCTGCGGAGCCTGCCGGTCATGACCATGCTGAACTCCAAGGCCGCCGACCGCGGCTCCAGCGGCAAACTCGTGACGATCTATCCGCTGGACGAGGACGGGCTTGAGCTCACGTTGAAGGAGCTCGACGAGTCGCTGAGGGGCGTCGAGGGGCCGTACGTGCTCAGCGACCTCCGCTACGGCGAGGGCCCGCTCTTCGTCCGCTACGGCGGCTTCGTGCCGCAGCGCTGCCTGGGCGAGAACGGCGAGCTTGTGCTGGCCATCGAGGACGGCGACGGGCGGCTGGTCCCCGACGTGCGGGAACCCGCCTTCACCGTGCCCCCCTGGGTGACGCTGCCGGAGTTTCTCCGGCCCCATCTGGCGGCCCGCAACGCGGTCACCACCACCGGCCTGCCGTACGAGGTCGAGAGCGTCATGCAGTTCTCCAACGGCGGGGGCGTGTATCTCGGGCGGGACGTGCGCACCGGCGAGCGGGTGGTGCTGAAGGAGGGCCGCCCGCACGCCGGGCTCGACGCCGCCGGCCGGGACGCCGTGGCGCGGCTGACGCACGAGCGCGACATGCTGGAGCGGCTGTCCGGGCTCGACGCCGTACCCGCGCTGATCGACTACTTTACGCTCGGCGACCACCACTTCCTGGTGCAGGAGTTCGTCGACGCCGGCCCGCTGCAACGGCTCCTGGTGCAGCGGTATCCCCTGACCCGGGCGGACTGCGACGACGAGACCCTCGCCGCGTACACCTCGTGGGTGCTCGACGTGCTTCCCCGGGTACGTCAGGCGGTCGAGTCCCTGCACGGGCGCGGGGTCGTCTTCGGCGACCTGCACCCCAACAACATCCTCCTCACCCCCGCCGGGCGCCTCGTCCTGATCGACTACGAGGTGGCGACCCTCGCCGCGGACCGCGGTCGCGCCGCCCTCGGCCATCCGGCCTTCGGCGCCCCGCCGGACCGGCAGGGTGTCGACGTCGACGCCTACGCCCTGGCCTGCCTGTGCCTGGGACTGTTCGCCCCCCAGCTCACGATCATGCTCCCGCTTGACCGGGCCAAGGTCCGCCGGCTGGCCGAGCTCATCACGAGGACCTTCCCCGTCGCCCCCGAGGTGATCGCGGAGGCCGTGCGGACCATCGAGGGCCCGCGCCCCGCGACGGTACGGCCGACCCCCGAACCCGGCCGTGCCGGCTGGCCGGAGGTCAGGGAGGCGATGACCCGGGCGATCCTGGCGAGCGCCACCCCCGACCGCGAGGACCGTCTCTTCCCCGGCGACGTGGCCCAGTTCAGGCCGGGCGGGGGCGTCAACCTCGCCCACGGCGCGGCGGGCGTGCTGTACGCCCTGAAGTCGGCGGGGGCCGGCAGCCTCCCCGAGCACGAGGAGTGGCTCCGCCGCAGGGCGCTGGCCCCGGCCCCGGGGACGGGCATCGGGTTCTACGACGGGCTGCACGGCGTGGCCCACGTCCTGGACCTGCTCGGACACCGTCAGGACGCGCTCGACCTCGTGCGGATCTGCCTGCGGCAGAAGTGGGAGTCGCTGGAGCTCGGCCTGTCCGGCGGCCTGGCGGGGATCGGGCTGAACCTGTTCCATCTGGGCGAGCGGACCGGCGAGCGGGAGCTCGTCGACCTGGCGCACCGGATCGCCGGCGTCTGCGCCGACCGGCTCGGCGGCCCCGGCGACGTGCCGGAGATCAGCGGCGGCGCCAACCCCCGCGCGGGGCTGATGTACGGCTCGGCCGGACCCGCCCTGCTCTTCCTCCACGCCTACGAGCGCACCGGTGACACCGCCCTGCTCGACCGGGCGGCCGTGGCGCTCCGCCAGGACCTGCGACGGTGCACCACGGGTGAGGACGGCTCACTCCAGGTCACCCAGGGATGGCGCGTCCTGCCCTACCTGGACGAGGGGTCGGTGGGCATCGGCCTGGTCCTGGCCCGCTATCTGTCCCACCGCGACGACGAGGACCTCCGGACGGCGCTGGACGGCTGCCGGCGCGTCACCCGGGGACGCTACTACGTGCAGCCCGGCCTGTTCACCGGCCGGAGCGGCATGATCGCCGCCATGGCCACGGGCCTGGGAGCGGACCCCGACGTGACCCCCCCGGCCGCCGGCACCGATCTGGCCGGCCAGATCCGCGGGCTGGACTGGCACGCGCTGCCGTACGGCGGCGGGCTGGCCTTCCCCGGCGACCAGCTGCTCCGGCTCTCCATGGACTTCGCGACCGGCACCGCCGGGGTGCTGTTCGCGATGAGCACCGCGCTCCACGACGAGCGGGTGTTTCTGCCCTTCACCGGGCCGCCCGGCGGCACAGGCGTCCTTGGCACGGCACCGCCTGTGCACGAATCCGCCGGGCGACTTCACTCCCATTCACTCCCACGAGCCACCGAAGGAGGTGTGACCACATGATACTTCTCGACCTCCAGAGCCTGGAAGCCCCGACCGGGGGCGGACACGGCGGCGGCAGCACTCTCACCGTTCTCGGCTGCGAGTCCTGCACCCCGAGCAACCTCAGCGTCGTCCTCTGCCACTAACCGATCCCTCACCCCAGAAAACGAGGCACACAATGATCCTTCTCGACCTGCAGACCCTGGAGACCCCCGGCGGCGGCCACGGCGGTGGCGGCGGCAGCACCCTGACCGTCCTCGGCTGCCAGTCTCACGCGCCGAGCAACCTCAGCGTGGTGCTCTGCCACTAGCCGGCCGGGTGCCCGGGACGGCCGGCGACGGCGGCCGTCCCGGGCACCACCCTTTCCGCCACGACCTCTCCCCGGGTCCGCTCAGGCGCGAAGGCCCCCAGTGCCCATCCACGAAGGAGGACCGGTGCGGACGGCAGATCGGCTGGTGACGCAGACCGTGCGTAACGGCGGTCCCTGGCTGTACGTGCTGGCGCTCACCTCCTTCACCGGGGCGTTCACCGAACTCACCATCCCGTTCCTGCTGGGCAGGACGGTCGACGGCCTGGCGGCGGCCGACCCCGCGGGCGGAACCTGGCTCGGAGCCTGCGCGGCCGCGGTGACCCTGACCGCGATCTGCGACGTTCTCGGCGTCCAGGCGGCCGGAGGCAGCGGGGCGCAGGCCACTCAGTGGCTGCGCCTGCGGGTCCTGCGGCACGTGCTCGGGGTCGGGCCCGCGATGACCCGCCGCTTCGCCGAAGGGGACCTGGTGACCCGGATGGGGGTGAACGCCGAGGAGGTGGGGCACGCCCCGGAGTCGATCGTCACCGGGGCCGCGTTGATCGTCCCCACCGTGGGCGGCGTGGTGGCGCTCACCCTCATCGACCCCTGGCTGACCCTGACCCTCCTCGCCGGCCTCGTCCTCATCGCGCTGGTGCTGCGGGCCTTTCTCCACACGACCACGTCGATCGCCGGTGACTACCAGAGGGCGCAGGGGGACATCGCGGCCCGCCTGGTCGACGCCCTCGCCGGAGCCCGCACGATCGCCGCGGCCGGCACGGAGGACCGGGAGAGGGACCGGGTGCTGACCGCCCTCCCGCTGCTCCGCCTGCACGCCATGGACATGTGGCGCGCCAACGCGCTGGCCGGTGTGCGGGCGGGGGCCGTGGTGCCGCTGCTGGAGGTGGCCGTGCTGAGCGTGGGCGGCCTGCAGCTGGCCTCGGGAGACCTCACGGTGGGCGAGCTGTACGCCGCCGCCCGCTACGTCGCGCTCGGGGCCGGCATGGGCGCGGCCCTGGGATACGTCAACCGCCTGGCCCGGGCGCGCGCCGCCGCCGGACGCGTCACCGAACTGGTCGCCGAGCGGCCGGTGCCGTACGGCGGGCACCCGCTCCCCCCCGGCCCGGGCACCCTGGAGCTGCGCGGCGTCACCTCGGACGGCCTGGGCGAGATCGACCTGGTCGTCCCCGGCGGATGCTCGGTGGCCGTGGTCGGCCGGTCGGGGTCGGGAAAGTCGCTGTTCGCCGCCCTCGCCGGCCGTCTGGTGGACCCCGACCGCGGAGAGGTGACCCTCGACGGCGTGCCGCTGCGCGCGCTCTCCGCCGAGGCGCTGGGCGCGGCCGTCGGCTACGCCTTCGAACGCCCCGTCCTGGTCGGTGACACCGTCGCCGACGCCATCGGCCTCGGTCGCGCCGACCCGGACCCCGGGACCGTGCGGGCCGCCGCCCACGCGGCGTGCGCCGACGCCTTCGTACGGAGGCTCCCCCGGGGGTATGACACGCCTCTGGACGACGCCCCGATGTCCGGCGGGGAGCGGCAGCGTCTCGGCCTGGCCCGCGCCTTCGCGCACGGGGAACGCCTGCTCGTCCTGGACGACGCCACCTCCAGCCTGGACACCGTCACCGAACGCCAGGTCGGCCGGGCGCTCTCCGGCGAGCTGCGTCACCGTACCCGCCTGATCGTGGCCCACCGGGCCGCGACCGCGGCCGCGGCCGACCGGGTCGTCTGGTTGGACGGCGGCCGGGTGCGCGCCTACGACAGGCACCTCACACTCTGGCGGAACCCCGACTACCGGGCCGTCTTCCAGGCCGTCCCGCCCCCGCGGGGATCCTCGCCGCAGCCGGGGGTCCCGTGAAGGGCCGCCACCACGCCCCTTTCCGGGGGCCGCACCCGGTGAACCGCCCGGTCCTCAGAGCGCTCGGGCGAGATCCCCTCCAGTTGCTCAGGCTCGGCGCCTGGTCCGTCGCGGAGACCGCGCCCGCCCTCGTCGTCGGCCTGGCCGTCGCGCGGGCGATCGACGAGGGCTTCGCCGCGGGACGGCTGGCCACCGGCTTCGCGTGGCTGGCCGTCCTCGGTGGCGCCTGGCTGGTGGCCGCGGTCGGCGCGCGCCAGGTCGTGCTCGCCGTCGCCTCGATCGTGGAGCCGTTCCGCGAGGATCTGCTCCACCACGTCGTGGAGGGCACGCTGCGCCGTTCGGCCACGGCGGGACGGGGACCCGGCACGGCGGCGGTGGCGCGCTCCAACCTCCAGGTCGAGCTGGCCCGTGACGCCCTCGCCTCGGTCATCACCGTGGTCAGGTCTTTCGTGTTCACCGCGGTGAGCGTCGTACTCGGCCTGGCGACCCTCATCCCGCAGGTGCTCGTGCTGGTCCTGCCGCCGTTCGCCGCCGGTCTCGGCCTCTTCCTGCTCTCGCTGCCCACCCTGGTCCGGCGGCAGCGGGACTTCATCGTGGCCGACGAGCACACCGCCGAGTCGTTCGCCGCCATGGCCGGCGGGCTGCGCGACATCGCCGCCTGCCGGGCCGGGGACCGGGTGGCCGCCTCGGTCGGCCGCCGGGTGGTGGAGCAGGCCGGCGCGGCGCGCGCGCTCGCCCGGGTGACCGCGCTGCGCACGGTGTCGCTGACGGTGGGCGGCCGGCTGCCGGTCCTGCTGATCCTGGTCGGCACCCCCTGGCTGCTCCGGCAGGGAGCCGGGGCCGGGGTGATCCTCGGGGCACTGGTCTACGTCACGCAGTCGCTGGCCCCGGCGCTCGGCAACCTGGTGCAGGGGCTGGGGATGAGCGGGGTCCGGCTGCGGGTGGCGCTGGAGCGCATCCTGCGGTCCGGTGGCCCTCCCCGTCCGGTGGCCGGGCTGCGCTCCCCCTCCGGCGCGGGGGTGGAGCTGGACGGTGTGACGTTCGCCTACGGCCCGCACGCCGAGCCGGTGATCTCGGATCTCGACCTGTACGTCCCCGACGGGGACCACATCGCCGTGGTGGGCCCCAGCGGCATCGGCAAGTCCACGCTGGCCGCACTCGTCACCGGCGTGCTGCCGCCGGGCGCCGGGCGGGTACTGGTCGGCGGTGTCCCGGCCGGCCTGGTCGTCCCGGCCGGGCGGGTGCTGATCCCCCAGGAGTCCTACATCCTGCGGGGCTCACTGCTGGAGAACCTGACCTACCTGGCCCCGGCGCCTCAGCGGGCGGTGGACGACGCGGTGACCGCGGTCGGCCTGACCGCCCTGGTGGCGCGGCTGGGCGGCTACTCCGCCGAGATCCACGCCGGTCTGCTCTCGCCGGCCGAACGGCAGCTGGTCGCGCTGGCCCGCGCCTACCTGTCCCCCGCCCGCCTGATGATCCTCGACGAGGCGACCTGCCACCTGGATCCGGTGGCCGAGGCCCGCGCCGAGGAGGCGTTCACCCGCCGGGGCGGCACGCTCGTGGTCGTCGCCCACCGGCTGACCTCCGCGCTGCGGGCCCGGCGGATCCTCGTCATGGACGGCACCAGCGTCCGGCTGGGAGGGCACGAGGAGCTGCTCGCCTCCTGCCCGCTCTACGCGGACCTGGCCGGCCACTGGAACCCCTCGGACGCACAGGAGCTGGTGCCGTGATCTACCCCTCCGCCGAACGGCAGCCGATCGTCGACCGGCTCCACGGCCACGCCGTACCCGACCCGTACCGGTGGCTGGAGGATCCGGCGAGCCCGCGGACGCGGACGTGGCTGGCGGCCCAGGACGAACTGTGGCGCGGCCACGCCGCCGAGCTTCCCGGGCGCGACGACTGGCACGCCCGGGTGGCCGAGCTCACCGGTGCCGGGACGGTCAGTTCGCCGCTCTGGCGCGGGGAGCGCCACTTCCTGCTGCGCCGTACGGCGGCGCAGGAGCACCCGGTCCTCTACGTCTCGGCCCCCGGACAGCCCGAGAGGGCGCTGATCGACCCGGTGGAGCTCGATCCCAGCGGGCTGACCACGCTCGACCACTGGCAGCCGGACGCGGACGGCCGCCTGCTGGCCTACCAGGTGTCCAGGAGCGGCGACGAACGCTCACTGCTGTACGTCATGGACGTCGGCACCGGGCAGGTCGTCGACGGCCCGATCGACCGCTGCCGATACGCGCCGGTGGCGTGGCTGCCGGACGGGAAGGCGTTCTTCTACGTCCGCTCCCGCCAGGTCCGCCTGCACCGGCTCGGCACATCCGCCGAGGACGACGCGGTGATCTGCGCGGGCGACCGCTCCTACGGCCTGGGGATCAGCCCGGACGGCCGCTGGCTGACGATCTCGGCGGCGGCTCCCGGCGGCAACGACCTCTGGCTGGCCGACCTGTCGGCCTCCCCCGCCGACCGCCCGGTGCTGCGGGTCGTCCAGGAGGGGGTGGGCGCGGTGACGGCGCCCGCCGTCGGCCCCGACGGCCGCCTGTACCTGCTGACCACTCTGGACGCGCCCCGGGGGCGCCTGTGCGTCGCCGACCCGGAGCGGCCCACCCCCGGCGACTGGGCCGAACTGGTCGGCCAGGACCCCGAGGCGGTGATCGGCGACTTCGCGATCGTCGGCGGCGCGAGGCTCCTGGTCGGCAGGACCCGGCACGCGATCAGCGAGATGGACGTCCACGACCTGGCGACCGGCGAACGGCTCGGCCGGGTACCGCTGCCCGGTCTCGGCTCCGCCGGGCGGATGGCCACCCGGCCCGAGGGGGGGCACGAGGTCTGGTTCACCTACACCGACGGTGTCACGCCGGGAAGCGTGTACCGCCACGACACGCGCACCGGGCACACCTCGCTCTGGGCCGCCGCGCCCGGCGCCGTCGAGGTGCCGGAACTTGAGGCCCGCCGGATCGTCTACACCTCGGCGGACGGCACACCGGTGCGGATGATGGTGCTCGCGCGGCCGGGAACCGGCCCCAGGCCGACGATCCTGTACGGCTACGGCGGGTTCGGGCTCTCGCTGGCGCCCTCCTACTCCGGCTACGTGCTGCCCTGGGTCGAGGCCGGCGGGGTCTTCGCGCTCGCCCAGCTCCGGGGCGGCGGCGAGGAGGGCGCCGAATGGCACCGGGACGGCATGCTCGACCGCAAGCAGAACGTCTTCGACGACTTCACGGCGGCGGCCGAACGGCTCATCGCCGACGGCTGGACCACCGCGGCGCAGCTGGGCGCCTGCGGCGAGTCGAACGGCGGGCTGCTGGTCGGCGCCGCGCTGACACAGCGCCCCGAGCTGTTCGCCGCCGCGGTCTGCTCGGCGCCGCTGCTCGACATGGTCCGCTACGAACTGTCGGGGCTGGGCCCCTCCTGGCGGCCGGAGTACGGCTCGGCCGACGACCCCGAGCAGCTGGGCTGGCTGCTGGGCTACTCCCCCTACCATCGCGTCCGCCAGGGGGTGGACTATCCGGCGACCCTGCTGGCCGCGTTCGGCGGAGACTCCCGGGTGGACCCCCTGCACGCCCGCAAGATGTGCGCGGCGCTGCAGCACGCGACCTCGGGCTCGCGCCCGGTCCTGCTTCGCCACGAGAGCGACGTCGGGCACGGGGCCCGCGCGGTCAGCCGGTCCGTGGGGCTGGCGGCCGACATGCTCGCCTTCTTCGCCCGGCACACCGGGCTCGCGGATCAGGCGCGGGGCCGGTAGCGGACCAGGCCGATCCTGCTGACGTCGTCGGGCCAGAGCCAGCCGGCCTCCTGGGCGATCGTGACGGCCTCCACCCTGGTCCGGGCGCCCACCTTGGCGAGGATCCGCGACAGGTAGTTGCGGACCGTGCCGCCGGACAGGAAGAGCCGCTTGGCGATCTCCCCGACCGGCTCCCCCTCGGCCGCGACCGTGAGCACCTCCAGCTCGCGCGTGGTGAGCGGGTTCTCCCTGGCGTGGAGCGCGGCGACGGCGAGTTCGGGGTCGATGACCCGCTCACCGCCGGCCACCCGGCGCACGCACCGGGCGAGCTCCCCGGCGGGCGCGTCCTTGACGACGAATCCCCGCACCCCGGCGTCCAGCGCCCGCCGCAGCGCCACCGGCGTCGCGAGGCCGGTCAGCATCATCGTCCTGCACGCCGGAAGCCTGCGGTTCAGCTCGGAGGCCGCCGCGAGACCGTCGGTACCGGGCAGCCCGATGTCGAGGAGCGCGACGTCGGGCCTGTGGCGCAGGCAGAAGGGCACCACGTCGTCACCGTGCCCGACCTGCTCGACCACCTTGATGTCCTGCTCGGTGGAGAGCAGGGCGACCATCGCTCCACGGATGAGGTGCATGTCCTCGGCGATCAGGACGCTTATCACAGGTCGTCTCCCCTGTTCGGTTGTGTGCCCGCGCCCTCCGGCGCGGTCTCCCCCGCGACGGTCACCCGGCCACCCGCGCCCGGCCACCCGCGGAGGCCGCGGAAACCGTTGCCCTACCCCTCAGGCGCCGCCTAATCGTCGGCGCCCGGCCGAACTCCGCCTCCGGCGTCCCATTGCCGCGGGCACCCGGCGCGCCCATGATGAGGGTCACGTCCGCCGCGCCCGAGTGGGGGTCCATTGCTCTACAACCCTTTCGACCACGCGCTACAGGAGAACCCGTACCCCGTCTACACGTGGCTGCGCGACCGGGCGCCGCTGTACCGCAACGACGAACTGGACTTCTGGGCGCTGTCACGGCACGCCGACGTCAGGGCCGCGCTCCGCGATCCGGCCCTGTTCTCCAGCGCCCACGGCGTCACCCTGGAACTGTGGGACGCGAACGCCGCCGATCTGGTGGGGTTCCTCGCCATGGACCCGCCCCGGCACACCCGCATGCGAGCGCTCGTCTCCCGGGGTTTCACCCCCGCGACGGTGGCCGGCCTTGAGCCCGCCGTACGGGCCGTCGCCCGGCGGCACCTGGCTCCGGCTCTGGAGGCCGGCGCGTTCGACTTCGCCGGGGTGGTGGCCGCGATCCCGGGGGACGTCGTGTCCGAGCTGCTCGGCGTCCCGGGGGAGGACCGGGCGGAGATGTCACGCCTCTCCGACGTCCTCGTCACCCGGTACGACGGGGAGAGCGAGGCGCCGGGGGAGTTCTGGGAGGCCGCCGCCACCGTCGGCGCCTACTACCGGCGGCTGATCGCCGACCGGCGGATCCGGGCGCGCGCCGACCTGGTCAGTACGCTCGTCTCGGCCGGCGCCGGCGGAGACCGGCTCTCCGACGACGAGATCGTCGCCGTTCTCCTGCTGATCGGCGTGGCGGGCAACGAGTCGGTGACGAAGCTGGCGGCGAACGCCTGGTACCAGGCGTGGCTGCACCCCGGGCAGCGGGAGATCGCCTGGCGGGGGGCGATCAGGGCGTGGGTGGAGGAGACGCTCCGCTACGACGGCTCCGCGCAGATGGTCGCCCGCCGGCTCACCCGCGACGCCCCGCTGCACGGCACGGTGGTCCCGGCCGGCGCCCGAGTGGTGCTGCTCGGCGCCTCCGCCAACCGTGACCCCCGGGTCTTCCCGCACGCCGACCGCTACGACCTGACCCGTGACACCGGCCAGGCCGTCGCGTTCGGGTCGGGCCCGCACTTCTGTCTCGGCGCGGCCCTCGCCCGTCTCCAGCTCAGGGTCATCCTGGAGGAGCTGGTCTCCGCCGTGGACCACTACGACATCGACGAGACGGGCATCGCGTTCACGCACTCGCCGAATCTGCGCGGCTTCCGCGCGCTGCCCACGACGGTCGGCCTCCGATAGGGGACCGCTCCCCGCCGGGGAGGCGCCCGACACCGCCGTACAGTCCGGTGAGGGCGGGATCGGGGTCGGCGGGGCGCCAGTTCGCCACATCCACCAGGCCGGGCTCCAGCAGGTCGAACCCGGCGAACAGGCCGGCGATCTCCTCACGGGTACGGACGTACGCCTGCGACGCCCTGCGTATCTGCTCCTTGCGGTCCTCCCAGCCCTCCACCCCGCCGTGGGAGATCGCCAGGAAGCTTCCGGCCGGCAGGGCGTCCCGGAAGGCGGCCACGATCGACGCCGGGCCCTCCTCGTCGGACACGAAGTGCAGCAGCGCCACCATCAGCAGGCCGACCGGCTGCGACCAGTCGATGAAGTCCCGCACCACGGGGCCGGTGAGGATCTCCCGCGGCCTGGTGGCGTCGCCGGCGACGACGCGCACCCTGTCCGACCCGGCCATGAGCGCGCGGGCGTGCGCCAGCACGATCTCGTCGTGGTCGACGTAGACGACCCGCGTGTCCGGGGCGATCGCGTGGGCCACCTCGTGAACGTTGCCGCTCGCCGGAAGTCCGGTGCCGATGTCGAGGAACTGGCGGACGCCCCGTTTCACCAGGTAGGCCACCACCCTGCCGAGGAAGCGGCGGTTCTCCAGGAACGACCTGCGCACATCGGGGTTGAGTTCCAGGATCTGCCGCGCGGCCTCGCGGTCGGCCGGGAAGTTCTCCCGGCCACCGATCATCCAGTCGTAGACGCGGGCCGGGTGCGGCCTGGTCGTGTCGAAACTCACGCGTGATCACCTTCGCTGGCGGGGCGGGACGAGCCGTCCGGTAACCGCCCAGCGTAGATCGTTTCGCCGGCGCGCCGCTCGGATGGCCGGGTCAGGCCGGCGCGGGAAGCCCGTTCCTGACCTCCGTGAGCACGTCCACCGTCTCCTCCGGCATGCACGCCGCCACCGTCAGCCTGGCGAACGCCTCGTGGTAGGCGTCCACGTCCGTGCCGTCCAGCACGAAGTCGTTGTTGAACTGATGGGCCGACACCACCGGCTCCGCGTCGGGAAACCTGAACATCGTGAACGGCGCCGAGCGCGGCACATAGGGAGAGGTCAGCCTGGTCACCTGCAGGGTGACATGGGGCTCCTTCGACATGCGGACCAAGTGGTCGAGCTGCTCGGCCTGCGCCCGGGGCCCGGCGATGCACCGCATCAGCGCCGCCTCGTCGACGACGGCCCAGAGTCTCGGGCCGCCGTTCCCCGCCAGCGCGTCCTGCCGGCGCATCGTCGTCTCCACCGCCACCTCGACGAAGTCAGGGGCGGGGGGAGGATGCTGGGAGACGTGGACCGCCGCCGCGGCGTACTCGGGGGTCTGCAACAGCGGGGGGACGAACTGGAGCTGGTAGGTGCGGATCAGCTCCGCGCGCTGCTCCAGCCCGAACGTCGCCGACACCCACAGCGGGATGGCGGACGCGTCCCACCAGCCGGGGGCACGCTCGCCCCGGGCGATCGACAAGACCGCCTCCCGTTGGAAGCGGGCGGTCACGCCGTAGAGGGTGAGCAGCGCCTCGACGTCGTCGAGTGGGGTCTCGGTCCCGGCGACGCCGTTCTCCACGGACGTGACCACCCGCTCGTCGACGTCGACCATGTCCCCGGCCTGCGCCGGAGACAGCCCGCGTGTCTCCCGGAGGAGTCGCAGCCGCTCGCCCAGAACGGCGCGCTGGTCGACGTCGAGCCGCCCGACGACGCGGATCGGCCTCTCCTCGATGTCCGGGAGGGCCGAATCGCTGTCGCCGGAAGAGAAAGGGCCGGGCACGTCGTCCCCGGCGAGCCACCCCAAAGGGACCTGGAGCAGTACAGCGAGCGCTGTGAGCTGCTCCAGGGTCGGGTTGGTCCGCCGCCCCCTGCTCAACTGGTGGATGTAGACGTGAGTGGTCTGGAGTCCCGCGTCGGTGAGGGCCCTCGCCGCCTTACGGGTGGAGTAGCCGCGCCGGCGCAGCGCCTCCCCCAGCCGGTCGGCCAGATATGCCACCCAGGTAGCTCCTGTTCGGAAATAGTGCCCTACATGACGCGAGGAGCACAGCGTACGCCCGTTAACTGGGAGTTAACAACCCGGGAAAATCTTCAGCCGGCCTCCCGTGGTCGCGCCCTCGGCCCCGGCAGGCCCCCGATCATCGCTCCGGAGTCGCCCGGCCGGGCGAGGAGAACCGTCCGGACGTCGAGCACCGGGCCGGCAACCGGCCGCTCCCGCGGGAGGTCGCCGGCGGCCGGCTCCGAGGGGGCGGCGGCATGTCCGGCCGCCGCCCGGCGACACGGCGGCGTCACCGCGCGTCTCCCGTTCCGTGCCTGAAGTGTCGGGGGCAACCCTTACGGTAGGGCGCGTGCCAGAGACCAACCACGAGATCACGCTCGACTCGGCCCTCTCGGAGGAGGCCGTGCTCGCGACCTACCGCCGGATGTTCGCCGCCCTCGCCCGCGACAGCGGCGCGGTGGTCGACGAGCCCGCGCTGGTCGACATCGCCGAAACGCTGTTCGCGGCGTTCGCCGAGGCGGGCGAGGAGTGGCTGACCCACGAGCAGATGCGCCACGTCTGCCGGGCCTACCCGCTGGACCGGTTCGAGAACCGGCTGCGGGTCCTCAAGGGCCTCGGCGCGATCCGCGAGGTGTTTCCCAAGCCCAACCAGCTCCGTTACCGCGCGTCGTTCACCAGCGTGGTGGGGCTGATGTTCATCCGGCGGATGATGGACGACGGCGGCCAGTCGGAGATGCACCGCCTGCTCGCGCTGGAGGACCTCAACGTCGCCGACCCCCGCACGACCATGGAGGAGGCGCGCCTGAGCGCGCGGAACCTGTCCCGGGCCTTCCGGCTCTGGGCGCTGGAGCTGATCACGTTGACCGGCGGCACCATCGAGGAACTGCGCGAGCAGGCCCCCAAACTCTGGGGCACCGAGGAGATCGCCCGCCGGGCGCAGAGCCTGCACGGCACCATCCTCACCCGATGGCCCGACCTCGACCGCACCTGCACCGAACTGCGCTCGGCGATCTACTCCTACAGCGACGCCTCCCGCCGGGCCGCCGGACGGCTGGCCGACTCCGCCGGCACCACCCGGAACCTGACCCTGCTCCCCGCGGAGACCTGGCGGACCTTCGCCCAGACCGCCACCAAGGAGCGCCTCGCCGCCGTGCTCGACGGATTCGTCTTCGACGCCCCCGCGCCCTGGCACGACCCGGCGGCGATCGTCCGCGCCGTGGACGAGAGTCCCCGTCCGGCGCCCGCCCAGCCGACGCCGCCGCGTTCGTCACTGCCCGATCCGGGCCCCGCCGACGTCCACCGGCCCGAGGGCGGCGACCTCGACCGTCTGGCCGCCGTCGCCGAGACCGCGCTCGGCGGGCGCGCCACCGCGCGGCTGGAGGAGCTGCTCACCGCCGACGGCGAATGGGTCTCCGCCCGCCGCCTGCTGGCCGACCTCGTCTCGGCCGACCTGCGCCCGGAGTCGCCCTACCGGCTGCGATGGTCCGACGCCCTCACCGTCGACCCGGACGCCGAGCCCGGCTGGCTGTCCCACGGCTCTCTGGAGAGGGTGGGGCATGACGCCTGAGTCGGCTGAGTCGGCGCACGCGCGGGCCAGGGCGGCCGGCCCGCTCCCGCTCGCCGAGGGTGAGGCCGCCCCCCGCGGGATGACCCGGCTGACCCTCGGCGACGGGACCGGCCTGGCGCTGCCGGCGTGGCCGGACGGGGCGACCCCGTCGCTTCTGGAGGAGTATCAGGTCGCGCCGGTCGCCGTGGAGCGCTCAGGAGAGACCCGGCGGGTGCTGGCCGCGGCGCTGAAGTGCTGCTGGACGGACGTGACCGCCGATCCGTGGCCGGGCGTCCCGGCCCCGGTGGAGGAGGTCCTGTCCGCCTACCGGGCGCTGATCGGGCGCGGCGACGACCTCATGCGCAACTGGGCGATCGGCGCGCTGCGCCGCCTGCACGACTCGGCGTGGCTGGAGGTGGACGCCGGGACCGTACGGCTCGGCCCCCGCTGCGCCTGCTGGCCGGCCGAGTCCCACGCCCAGCTCAGGGAGCTGATGCGCCGCCTGCCGTCCGGCGGGAACGACTCCCCCGGGCCGGCCGCTCTGCCGGTTCTTCCCGTCACCGTCACCGTCACCGTCACCGGGACCGGGACCGACCGGGGCGCCGGGAGCGCCAAGGACGCCGGAGGCAGCGGGGAGACCGGGGACGCCACCGGCTCCGGGGACATCGGGGGTGTCGGGGGCTCCGGAGGCGAGGCGTCCGCCGGCGTCGCCGTCCCCGGCGGCGTGGACGAGGATCTGCTGGACCCGTTCGACGAGCGGCGCAGGGCCGAGATCGTGGCGGCCTTCATGGCGGTGGAGCACGCGGCCGAGCCGGCCCACGAGGCGCGGTTTCCCGCGCTGCGCGATCCGGTGCCGCGCCGTACGATCGCGGAGATGCTGCTGCGGCGCGGCCGGACCCTGATCCAGGATCGTGAGGCGTGGACCTCGGGATACGCCGACGGGGTGGCCTCGGAGACGGGCACCACCGTGGGTGAGGCCGAGCGGGCGGTGCTGGTGCTCGTGCTGATCCACTCGGTGGCGATCCCCCGCGCCGAGGGCCTGCTGCCCGCCGACAGCTGGCTGTCGTCGTTCCCCGCCCAGGTGGACGAGCTGCGGCGGCACACCAGGCTGCCGGTCGGCGAGCTGGAGTCCGCGCTGCGGACGCTGCGCCAGGCGGGTCTGCTCACCCAGGTCAAGGCCGGTGAGGAGGCCGGGGGCTACGTGCCGGGCCCGCAGTTCCACCGGCTGACCCCGCAGGCCAGAAGGCGCCTGCAGGAGGAGCTGATCCTGGCCGCGGGGCCGCACACCCCGCTGGCCTCGGCCGTGAGGGCCAATCGCCGATGAAGGGAACGACAGGGGTGACCGGACAACCGGACCGGGCCGAGCCGGGATCGCGGAGCGGCGGCGCCGACGGAAAAAACGGGGCCGACGGGGAGAACGAGGCCGGGGAAACCGGGACGCCGGGCCGGGCACACGGGAGCCAGGCGAGCCTGATGCCGGTGGAGGCCCGGGCCGGCGCGCCCGGGGAGAACGTGGTCGGCGACCGCGTGCTGATCGCGGTGCAGGCGGTCAACGTCTCCCGGTTGTCCACCCATCCGGTGCCGATCGTGCCGGGCACGCTGGTCGTGGTGGCCGGCGCGGGGCCGAAGGACTCCAACGGCGCGGGCAAGTCCTCGTTCATCGCGATGATCACCGCGCTGCTCGGTGACGAGCAGTGGCGTTTCGCCTCGGGGGCCAAGGCGGTGTCGGAGCTGCTGTTCAACGCCGAGCTCGCCGCGGGCGGCGGAGGCAGGACGTGGGCCAGCGCCGACCACGGCTACATCGTCGGCGTCTTCGCCGGGGCCGACTCGGTGGACGACGCCATGACCGTGTGGCTGCGGGTCAACCAGGAGGCACCACACCTGGAGATCCGCTGGACCCAGGGGGTGTGCGTGGCGTCGGCCGCCTCGGAGGCCGAGCGGGTGACGCGGGCCGACGAGCTCTGGGCGACGCTGCCGCGCTCGGCGGGACGCCGGGACGTGGTGGCGCGAGACCTGACCAGGTTCCTCTACGGCGACCGGGTCAGATGCGTGTCGTTCCTGTCCACCTCGGTGCGGAGCAAGGTCGCCACCAACCTGCTCTCCCAGCCGCTCAACGAGATCTCCCCCGAGCGGGTCTTCGAGGCGATCGCCGCGCTGACCGGGCTGGACACCGAGCTCGACCAGGAACGCGAGGCCAGGCGCGACGAGCACGCCAAACGGGTGCGGGCGGCGCGGGCCGTGGAACTGCTCAAGGAGTTCGAGGGCGAGTCCCGGGTGCTGCTGGAGACCTTCGACCGACGTGACCGGGCCCGGGTACGGCTGGCGGAGGCGCTGCGCTGCCGGCGGGGGCGGCTGGCCCGCAGGCTCGCCGACGCGGCGCGCCGGGACGAGTCGCTCGCCGCCGACCTGGAGCGGTTCCACACGGCGGGCGAACGCGCGGCCGAGGCCGTCGCCGAGGTCAGGGCGGAGATCGCCACACTGAAGGACGACACGCTGGAGCGCGGCCTGGCCGAGGCGCGCAGGGAGCTGACCACCCTGCAGGCCCGCGCCGCCAAGCTGGACGCCGACCGGGCGGTGGCGGAGAACTCGGTGGACGAGCTGCGCGGCCTGCTGCCCGGACTGGAGGAGCGGCGGCGGTCGGCCGACGGCCGCGACGTGAGGACTGCGGAGGCCGAGCTGGCCCGGACCAGGCTCGGGCTCAACGAGGCGCTGAAGGCGCTTGGCGTGGCAGACCGTGAGGTCGACGGCGCCGGGGCGGCGCTGGACGACGCCGAGGGCGGTCCGGCGGCCGCCCAGCTCAACGCGCTCGCCGCGGCGGGTGTCGGGGCGACCGGCCTGCTCGACGCGCTCGACGTGGCCGAGCAGGCCCGTGACGGGGAGACGGCACCGGGCCGCCCGGGAGAGGCGGCGGACTCCGCGGAGCGGGCGGCCCCCGACCACACCGGACAGGGCCGGGCGGGTGTCACGGGAAAAACGGCGGCGGACTCCGCGGAGCAGGCCGCGGACCACGCGGGACCGACCGCGGCGGGCGCCGCGGGGCGGGTGGTGGCGGCGGTTCTGGGCGCCCGGGGGTGGCCTCGGGAGCACGCCGTGATCGTGGACACGGCCGACCTGGCGTCCGCGACGCGCGCCCTGGCCGCGCTGCCCGGATCGGTGCTGGTCAGCGCGGCGGGTGTCACCGTCGTGGGGGCGTTCGACGCGGTGGCCACCGGCCGGGAGGCCCGGATCAAGGCGGCCGAGCAGCGACTGCACCGGGCCCGGGACGTCCAGGAGACGGCCGCGAAGGCGGTGCGGGCTGCCGAGGACGAGGTGGCCGAGGCCGAGCGGCGGCTGGAGGGGGCCAGGGCCGCCGTGCAGCTGGCCGACGTCGAGCGGCGGATGGCCGAGCGGCGCGGCGCGCTCACCGAGCTCACCGAGGCGCTGGCCGGGATCGTGCCCAAGGTGGCCGAGGCCGAGCGGCGGGCGAGCACACTCGACTTCCGCGCCCGGACCAGGAGCATGGAGGTCGAGCGCCTGGAGGGCCGCCGGGCCCGGCATGAGGCGGAGCGCGACCAGGCCGCGGAGCGGGCGGCCGGGGTCACCGCGGAACGGGCGGCGCTCGGGATGGGCGCGCTGGCCGAGGAGTGGGGCGGCACGGCCGACGGCGCCCGCGAGTGGCTGGAGGCGCTGAGCGAGCAGGAGCTGCCCCTGACGGCCGAGGAGTGGTGGCGGGCCGCCGAGCGCCACCTCGACGAGGCGCTGCGCGACACCTTTCCCGGCGAGCACGACGAGATGCCCGAGGAACTGGGGTTCCTGATCCGGCGGCGGACCGAGCCCGGTGCCGGGCGCACCGCGCGCGAGCAGGCGACGTTCCCCGGTGTCTGCACGGCGCTCGCGTCCTACCTACGGGGCCAGGAGGAGTACGAACACCATCAGCGCCGCCAGATCGAGAGCCAGCTCACCACCCGGCAACGGGACCTGGCCGCCGCCGCCAAGGGCGCCGAGGAGGCCGCCCAGTCCACCGCGGTGCACAGGGCCGCGCTGACCGCCGCGATCAGGGCACGGCTGGCGCGGGTGGCCGAGGAGTTCGAGAGGCTGGACACCTCCTACGGCGGTTACGGCGCGACACTGGAGTTCCCGGTGCCGCCCGCGCCCGCCGATCCGGAGCAGCGCTGGGCGTGGCGGGTCACACCCAAGTGGCGCCGGGGTGAGGGGCAGGGTTTCGTGCCGTACAACCGGCGGGCCAACACCGCGCTGATGGACGAGAAGGCGGTGAAACTGGTCTGCGCGGCGGCGATCGCCTCCTCCGGTGGCGGCCATCTCTGCCTGGTCCTGGACGAGCTGGGGCGCAACCTCGGCAAGGAGCATCGCAGGGAGGCGGTGGCGCTGTTCCGCCGGATCGGCGAGACCTACGGGATCACGGTGATCGGCGCGCTCCAGGACGACATGGAGCCCTACGCGGTCGACGCCTGCGGGCAGTACATCAAGCTGCGGCGCTCCTCCGACGCCATGCCGTACAACGAGCCCCCCGTGATCATCGGTCATGACCGCCACACCGAACGGGTGCGTGCGCTCGCCTCGGCGGTGGGGAGGTAGCCTCGGCGGGGAAGTGACCGTGCGAGGTCGGGAGAACAGGTGTCGGCGTCACCGCTGGAGCGGGCACCCGCCAAACAGGACCTCTACCGGGCGATGGCGCTGGCACTGCGGGTGGGCGAGCTGCTGCTCGGCAGCGGTGAGGGCACCGAGACGGTCGCCGGCGCCATGCGCAGGATCACCAACGCCTACGGCGTTCCGCACTGTGAGGCCGACGTCAACCTGTCGGCCATCACGCTGTCGCACGTCCCCTCCGACGGCAGCGTGCCGGTCACCGCGGAACGCCGGGTCCGGCGGCGCCTGCCCGACTACGACCGGCTGATCGCGGTCCACGAGATGCTCAGGGAGACCTCCGGCGGTTCGGTGCCGCTCGACGAGGCCGAGATCAGGCTGCGGAAGATCACCCGGCGGGTGCGGGTCTACCCCGACTGGTTCCTGGTCACGGCGCTCGCGCTGATCGCCTCCTCCGCCAGCATCCTGGTCGGCGGCGGCGCACTGGTGGCGGTGGCCGCGTTCGCCGCCACCGTGCTGGGCGACCGGGCCAGCGCCTGGCTGGCCCGGCGGGGTGTGGCGGAGTTCTTCCAGCTCACGGTGGCGGCGATGCTCGGCTCGCTGACGGCGGTGCTGATGGTCGCGCTCGGTGTGCCGGTGCGGGCGGAGGCCGTGGTGGTCGGCGCGGTCATCGCGCTGCTGCCCGGCCGCCCGATGGTGGCCTGCGTGCAGGACGGCATCGCCGGGGAGTACGTCACGGCGACCGCCCGGCTGTTCGAGGTGTTCTTCATCCTGACCGCGGTCATCTCCGGTATCGGCATCACGCTGTACGCGGCCGTCCGCATGGGCGTGCCGCTGACCGTGGAGGACGTGCCCGCCGCACCACTGCTGATCAGGCCCGAGCAGCTGCTGGGAGCCATCGGGGTGACGCTGTCGTTCGCCGTCGCCCTGCTCGTGCCGCCCCGCCACCTGATCCCGGCGGCGATCTGCGGAGCGATGATCTGGGTGATCTTCGTGCAGCTGCACGCCTGGCAGGTCCCGATGATCCTGGCGACGGCGATCTCGGCGGCGGCCGTGGGGCTGTTCGGCAGCGCCTACGCCGGACGCGCCCGGGTGCCCTCGATGGTGATCACAATCCCGGCGATCGGCTCGCTGCTGCCCGGCACCGCGCTCTACCGGGGCATGCTCGACGTCAGCCTCGGCCACGGGGACGCGGGCCTGGCCGGTCTGCTGCAGGCCCTGTCGACCGCCCTCGCCCTGGGCGCCGGGGTCATCCTGGGCGCGGAGATCCTGCGCGCGATCACCGGCTCCGACCTGACAAGACGGGTGCGCCGCCCGACCCCCCGTCCGAAGCCGTTCATCAGCCGCCCCGCCGCCCGCCGCACCCGAGGCTACTGACCGGCTCACCTCTCTCCCGCGCCCCCATCACCGCGCGCACGACCACCGGTCCACCTCACAGGCCGCACGGCCACCCGCCCCTCCCCGAGGGCCCGGACGAATCAGGGATGAGAATCACCGGGATTCTCCGAACCGTCAGGAGACGGAGACCGACAGTGTGGAGCCACGGCGCTCCTTGCGGACCCGCAACCGCGCGGGGACGCGGGTGCGCAGCTCGGCGACGTGACTGACGATGCCGACGGCCCGGCCGCCGTCGCGGAGGCCGTCGAGGATGTCGAGCACGCCGTCGAGGGTGTCCTCGTCCAGGGTGCCGAAGCCCTCGTCGACAAAGAGGGTGCCGAGCTCGACTCCTCCGGCCTCGCCGGTGACCACGTCGGCCAGGCCGAGGGCGAGCGACAGCGAGGCGATGAAGCTCTCGCCGCCGGACAGTGTCGCCGGATCCCGGTCCATCCCGGTCCAGCCGTCCAGGATCCGCAGGCCGAGCCCGCCACCGGACCTGCTCCGGTCGCCCGCCGAGCGGCCGAGGTCGTGCTGAAGGAGGTAACGTCCGCCCGACATGTGGTCGAGCCGCTCGTTGGCCGACTCGACCACCTGGCGCAGGCGCTCGCCGAGCACGTAGGACGACAGCCGCATGTTCCACCGGTTGTCGCCGGAGGTCCCGCCGGTCAGGGCCGCGAGCCGGTCGGCGAGGCGGTGCCGTCGCGCCGCGGGCAGCCAGCGGTCCAGGCATCCGGCCAGTTCGACGTGGAGCGCGGCCAGCCGGGCCCGGCGCGCCTCGGCCCGGTCCCGGGTGGAGAGCAGCCCCGCGTGAGCGGCGTCGGCGGCGTCCCGCGCGGCCTGCAGCTCGCCGAGATCGGGCTCCGGCTCGGCCGCGGCGGCGATCAGCTCGGGGTCGGCCAGCAGGTCGGCGACGGCGGAGCGCTCGCCGTCGAGCTCGCGGAGCCGTTCGGCCTTCTCCTCCCGCTCGGCGGGCGGGCGGGCCGCCGCGAGCGCGTCGTCGACCCCGAGGAACCCCGCCTCGGTGACCGCGGCCAGTGCCCCGGCCCGGGCCGTCGCCAGCTCGGTCGCGGTGGCCAGTTCCTCCCGGGTGGCCTCGACCGCCTCGCCGAGCAGCCCGGCCTCGCCGGCCAACCGGTCCAACCGGGCGGCCAGGGTCGGATCCGCTCCCCTGGCCTCGTCGACACGTGCGGTCAGCCGTTCGACGTCGGCGGTCAGTCGTTCCGCCGCCGTACCGCGGGCGGCCAGCGTGACCGCGAGCCCCCGTGAGCGCTCCTCCAGCTCGTTCAGCTCGACCCCGATCAGGTCGGCCTCGGCCACCAGCCCGGTCTCCGCCGCGGCCGACTCCCGCAGCATGGCCAGCGCCCGCTCGGCCGTCTCAAGCGCTCGCGCCGCGGACTCCACGGTGAGGTCCGTCCTGTCTCCGGCCTCGCGGTGGGAGACCGCCGCGTCGGCGACACGGGTGGCCGCCAGACACGCGGAGGCCAGCAGGACGGCCTCCGCCGCGAGGCGGTCGCGGCGGGCCTGAACGGTGGGGTCCGCGCCACGGGCCCCGTCCAGACGAGCGGCCAGCCGGTCGCGCTCGGCCTGCCGACCCGCTTGACGGACACGGCCCTCGGCCAGCAGTCCGGCGGCCTCCGCCGTCCGGGTCCTCACCTCGTCCAGCTCGGCCGTGACGCGGTCCGCCTCCTCGGCGAGCGCCGTCTCGGTGTCCGCGACGGCCGTCAGGGCGGCCAGTTCCCCCCCGATCTCGCCGAGGGCCTCCTGCGCCTGGCGCGCGGACAGGTCACCCGCCACGGCGAGCGCCTCGTCGAGACGTGAGGCCAGAGCGGTGGCGGTGTTCTCAGCCGAGCGACGCCGCTCGGCGGCCTCGTCGAAGGCGCTCTGGGCGGCGCGCTCGTCGGTGGCGGTGGGTGCCTCGCCTGCCGGGGCGGCCGGGGCGGGATGGTCGGGCGAACCGCAGACCGCGCAGGGCTCGCCGAGCACGAGCTTGGCCGCCAGCTCGGCGGCCATGCCGTCGATCCTGGCCTGGCGGAGGTCCTGGTAACGGTCGCGGCACCGCTGGGCCCGGTCCGTCGCCTCGGCCTGGGCGGCCCGAGCGGTCTCCAGCTCGGCGCGGAGGGCGTCACGGCGCCGGGCCGCGTCGAGCCTGGCGGCGGCGGCGTCGGCCCGCGCCCGAACGGCGGGGATCTCGGCCATCCGGCCCCTGGCCGTGGTCAGCCGCGCCGACACCTCGCCGAGCTCGGCGGGCAGCTCCTCCAGCCTCCGGCGGAGCACGGACTCCCGGTCGGCCGTCGCCCGAAGCTCGGCGTCGAGCGCGGCGAGCGAGTCGGCGAGCTCGGCCAGGTGGACCTCGTCGTCCCGGAGCCCCTCCAGCCCGGCGATCTCCTCCCGGCGCTCACGCTCCCAGAAGGCCAGCAGCTCCCGGACCTCAACCGCCTCCGGCGGGGTCTCGTCCGCGACATCCCCCGCCGACGGGCCCTCTTCCGGGACGTCGGCGTCCGGGAGACACCCCTTCGGCACGGTCTCATCCAGCACGGCGGACAGGGCGGAGAGTCCGGCCGCGAGGTCGTGACGGGCGGCGGCCAGCTCGGCTGCCAGTCCGTCACGGTGTTCGGCCGCCCGCAGGCGGTCTGCCGCGACCTCCACGGCCGACTCGGCGGCCGGGATCCTGGCGGCGTCCAGGCGAGCGGCCGAAAGGCGGGCCTCCAGGTCCCGGCGGAGGCCGGGAAGGATCGCGAGGCGGGCGTCCACCCCGGCCTGGGCCGCGCTCAGCTCGGTGATCTCACGGACGGCCAGATCACGCTCCTGGACGATCCGCACCAGGCGCGGCTCCTCGGCGCGCAGCTCACCCAGCCTGGTGATCTCGTCCTGACGGTCACGCGCCAGCGCGGTCAGCCGCTCCGGGGTGACGTCCCCGCCCGCCTCGACGAGGGGAAGCGCGCGGGCGACGGCGTCGGCGGCCAGGCGGCGGGCCTTGGTCGCGGCCTCGGCACGCTGCTCGGCGACCTGGATCAGCGGCAGCACCCGCTCGGCGCGGGCCGCCTCCGCGAGGACGACCTCCAGATCCGCCCGCTCCTCGGCGGTCTCCTCCAGCGCCCGGCCACGGGTCAGCGCATCGGCACGGCGGCGCCGCCGGTCGGCCAGCGCGACGCCCTGCTCCAGTCTCGCCCGCGCCCGCCGTACCGCGTCCTCGTGGACGGCGGAGTCGTGGCTCACCCCGGCGACCGCCTCCGCGGCGAGCGCCTCCAGCGCGGCGGCCCACCCGCGCGGGTCGTCCTCGGCGGAGACCGCCCCCGGGGACCCGGCGTGGCCGTCAGGAGGACCGGACTCCGACTCGGAGGGACCGGACTCCGGCGGGGAGCCCGCGCCTGCCGTCCCATCCACGGCGGCCTCCCCTCCGGGGACGGGGCCGTGGGCCAGGGCTGCGAGGAGGTCGGGGCCCGCGGCCTCCTCCAGGCGCTTGACCGCGAAGTCCACCTCCTTGCGGAGGGCCTGCTGCTCGCGGTGGGCCTCGGTCCGCCGCTCCGCGAGCCAGGACTCGGCGTTGGCGTAGACCTTGACGGAGAAGAGGCGCTCCAGGACCCTGCGTCGGTCCTCGCCGTCGGCGCGGAGGAACCTGGCGAAGTCCCCCTGGGGCAACATCGCGACCTGGAAGAACTGGTCGGCGTTCATGCCCAGCAGGGTGGCGATCAGGTCTCCGGCCTCGTCGACCCGGGTGGTCAGACCCGCCCACTCCCCCGAGGGGGCGAGCTCCTGGACGATCGCCTTCTCGTTCTCCCTGGTGGTGCCGGTTCCCCGGAGTTTGGGACGCTGCCAGGCGGGTGACCGGCTGATCTTCAGCCGCCGCCCCCTGATGGTGACCTCCAGCGCCACCGACGGCCCCCTGCCCGGAGGCGCGTGGTCGCAGCGCAGGCTCTTGGCGCTGTCGCGTCTGCCGGGCACCCTGCCGTAGAGGGCGTAGCAGAGCGCGTCCAGCACGGTGGTCTTGCCCGCCCCCGTGGGGCCGTGGATCAGGAACAGCCCGGCCTCGGAGAGGGCGTCGAAGTCGACCTCCTCCTCGGCGGGGAAGGAGCCGAACGCGGTGATCCACAGACGGTGCGGACGCATCTACGCCATCGCCTCCTTGATGCGGCAGGACTCGACGGCCTGGCGGATCAGCCGGGCCTCGTCGGCGTCGGCGGCCTCGCCGCGCACCTCCCGGATGAAGTCGAGCACCACCTCGATCTCGGGGCGGCCCGCCACCCTCGGCCGTGCCTCGGCCTCCGGGACGCCGCCCTCGGGATCGAAGGAGAGCGCGAGGGTGTGCTCGAAACGGGACCTGAGTCGTTCCATGGCACCCTTCGGGCGGATCGGATCGGTGAGCGTGACCTGGAGCCAGTGGTCCTCGTGGGGGGCGTACTCCGCCGAGGCGAGCAGATCGTCGAGGCGTCCCCGGAGCCGGGCGACCGGCCGGGGCACCGGCGCCTCTGCGAACTCCGCACCCACCCGGCCGTCCGGGCCGATCTCCACCAGCCAGGAGCCCTTCAGCTGACCGGCCTCGGAGAAGGAGTAGGCGATCGGGGAGCCGGAGTAGCGCACGGTCTCGCTCATCCGCTGGCGGCCGTGCAGGTGGCCCAGGGCCACGTAGTCGACGCCGTCGAAAGCGGAGACCGGGACGTGCGCGACGCCGCCGACGCTGATGTCGCGCTCGCTGTCACTGGCCTGTCCCCCGGTGACGAAGGCGTGGGCCAGGACCACCGACCGCCGGCCCCGGCGCGCGAGGTCCGCGCGGACCAGGGACATGGCGTGCTCGATCGCGGCGGTGTGGGTGCGCTCGGGCAGGTCCCAGGGGCCGCGCACCAGTTCGGGCTCCAGGTAGGGGATGCCGTAGAACGCCACGTCATCGACGATCACGGGCTCACCGGACCGTTCCGCGTCGGTGCGCAGGTGGACGCCCGCGGCGTCGATCAGACGGGCACCGAAGCCGAGCCGGCGGGCCGAGTCGTGGTTGCCGCTGATCAGCACGGTGCGCACGCCCTCGGCGACCAGGCGCTGGAGTGCCTGGTTGCACAGGTCCACCGCGTCGACGGGTGGCAGTGCCCGGTCGTAGACGTCGCCGGAGACGACGACCACGTCGACCCGCTCGGCCCTGACCGTCTCGATCAGATGGTCGACGAAGACCCCCTGGGCGGCCAGGAGGCTCTCGCGATGGAACGAACGGCCCAGATGCCAGTCCGATGTGTGCAGCACCCGCATGTCGCTTGAAGCTAACAGGCCCCGGCGGCAAATGCGGCCACTCCCATCACTCGCCTCCCGCTCCCCCTGCCCTGGAGGGCCGGTCGTGAGTACGCTTGAAGATCGAAGGGAACGATATCGGCATACGTTCATCCCGGAGGCGGGCGACGATCGGGGAGCGGGTCGGCATGCGGGTTGGCCGAGGCGTGTTGAGCATGGCAGCGGGCGTGGTCCTGCTGGTCCTCGCGACGGTGGGCTACACCCTGCCGCCTCCCTTCGACCCACCGCCGCTGACCGTGGATCCGGTCTTCCAGGCCCTGCCCGCCCAGCCGCCCGCGGAGATCAGGGCGGTCTCCGCCAACGGGCAGATCTCCGTGGAGGACATCACCGTCGACGTCGGCGACACCAGGCTCGGCGCCACGGTCCGGGCGCCGCTCACCCCCGGCAGACACCCGGCCCTGATCTTCGTTCAAGGGGCGGGGCCGGGCGCCCGGGGCGAGTTCACCACCCAGGCGGAGTGGCTGGCCAGGGCGGGAATCGTGACGCTCGTCTACGACAAGCGAAGCGTTCGCTACGACTTCCGCAACCGCGACTTCGCCCTGCTGGCCGACGACGCGCTGCGTGTGCTGGCCCGGCTGCGCCTGCGCGCCGACGTCGATCCGGCCAGGACCGGGCTCTGGGGGGTGAGCGAGGGCAGCTGGGTGGTCCCGATCGCGGCGGCCAGGAGCGACGACGTCGGGTTCACCGTGCTGGTGTCGGCCCCCAACGTCTCGCCCATGCGGCAGGTCACCTGGGCGCTGAGCGAGCAACTCGACCGGCTGCACGCCCCCGCCGGGGTGCGGGAGCTCCTCACCCGGGCGATGAGCGCGGTCCACATGAACTTCCTGCGCTACGACGGCCTGCCCGCGCTGCGCCGGATCCACCAGCCGGTCCTGGCCCTGTACGGCACGCGCGACCCGTCGATCCCGTTCGTGGAGAGCAGCAAGGCCCTGACCGGCGCGCTCGCCGAGGGCGGCAACACCGACTACACGATCCGCTACCTTGAGGGCGCCGACCACGGCATGCGCGTCCACGGCGGGCCGTTCGCCCCCGGTTACCTGCAGACGCTGGCCAACTGGGTCAGGGGGCTGCCGGGCACGGCCGCCCCCGCCGCGCACATCGCGGGCGCCGTCCCGGTCCAGCGCTACGAGGCCAGCGACGTGCCTCCCGCCCCGTGGTACGCCGGGGGAACGGTCCTCGGGCTGGCGCTCTGCCTGGCCGCCGTCGGATACGTGGTCGGCCCGGTGGCCGAGATGGTGGTACGGCTCCGCGGCCGGCAACTGCCCGCCGAGGCCAACGCCCTGGTGTGGCCGCCGATCCGGCGCCGGCTCCGCCGTATGGCGTGGACCGGGGCCGGGCTGCTCGTCTCGGTGCTGGCCTTCATCACGCTGCTGGTGCTGTTCTCGGTCAACCAGGCCGGGGCCTGGCCGGCGGTGCTCGCCGGGTGGCTGGTCATCAGGATCCTGGCCGTGCTCATGCTGCTGCAGGAGGTCACCGCCGTCGCGGCCGTCGTGTCGGGACTGCGCGAGGGCTGGGAGCCCAGCCGCCCGCAGCGGGCCGCGATCGCGGGTGTGCTGGGCGGCACCGGCCTGCTCCTGATCGCCGGGGCCTACTACAGCCTGTTCACCTTCCCCTGGTAGCAGCCGAACCGGCGGTCCATCCCGGCGAACGTCCGCTCACGCACGCACGGGCGCGGCGGACGGCACCGGGTCGTGCCCGGCACCCGGCATACGATCGCGTGATCGGCGTACCCCCGTGAACCCTGATATGCCCGCGTGAATCCTGAGGTGAACGTTTATAAGCGGGGGGCGATACCGGCTGGATGAATCCGTAAGACGCGAATCGGCGACCGGAGTGGTTGCTTATTCATTTACCCTCAAATGAGGGGTGCCGGCGGCGAATACGCCGGCCACGGGTTCCGGTTCTCCTCGACGGGATGCCGGTCGCACGGGGAGCCGTCGTCCTCTCTCCCGGATGTGTTTCCGGTGTGCTGAAATCAGGTTTTCGTGCCACGGGTGGCGGCTCGGTTTCACGCCCTCCCCTTCATTGGTGTCGGTGGATATCGGGGTTTTGGTGTGCGCTGTGACGTACATCACACTCACCTTTTTTCGCCTCTCCGACCTGGACGTTCGCGTCGATGACTGCACCATTGACCAGGGTTAACCAAGGTTGAAAATTACAGCATCCATGTCATGTCACATTAAGCAGTCAGTGAACTGCTTTCTGGTGCATTGACCATTCCCGCTGCCGCGATCATCATCCATGTTGATCGTCCTTTGTCTGCTCTCCGACGTCTTCCGGCCCCCTTTTCCCGGGGCCTGTGTCGGCATGCCTGCGAAAGGGACCGAGATGCGGGTTCGGCGCGCGCGACTGTGGTTGACGGCATTGGTGGCCGGGATCGTGGTGACCCTTCTCCTCTCCGGGATGGGTGTGCCCGAGCCTCTGCTCCAACGCGCCTCCGCCGCCGCACCCGCCTCCGGCCCCGAACCGTCGGTGAAGGGCCGCGCCGTTCCCAAGCCCAAGGTGGGCAAGGGGGCGGAGGAGACCTCACCGCCGGTGGCGAAGGCGAAGCCGCCGGTATGGCCCAAGCCGGGCAGCGCCGAGGTCGCGGTGACCTCCGCGCCGGTCAGGGCCGGCACCCTCCCGGTCCGGGTCGCCTCCACCCGCCAGGGGGGCGGGATCGGCAAGGTCAAGATCGAGACCCTGGCCCCGGAGACGGTGCGCGAACTGGGCGGTGTCGGGGTGGCCGCCAGGATCGAACGGGCCGACGGCCGTACCGGCCCGGGGAGGGTGCGCGCGGAGTTCTCCTACGCCGCCTTCCGCGACGCCTACGGCGGTAACCTCGCCACCCGCCTCCAGTTGGTGCGGCTGCCCGCCTGCGCCGTACAGACCCCCCGCCCGCGCACCTGCGTCGCGCGCCCGCGGGCGGTCACCACGACCAACGACCTCAAGGCCGGGGCGCTGACCGCCGAGGTGGAACTCGGCCAGGCCACCCCCGCCACGCCCCCCGCCCCGGCCAAGGGCGACGCCAAGGCCGCGGTGCGGGCGGCGGCCGAGGCGACCGCGGCCAGGCAGATGGCCGAGGGGTCGGTGTATGTGCTGATGGCCGGACTGACCGGCCCGGACGGCAACTTCGGCGCCACCGACCTCAAACCCTCGGGCACCTGGCAGGCCGGCACCTCCGGCGGTTCGTTCAGCTACGACTACCCGCTGCCCGAGGCGCCGTCCGCAGCAGGGGACGGCCCGGAGCTGTCGTTGTCCTACGACGCCTCGTCGGTGGACGGCCAGGGCAACTGGACCAACAACCAGTCCAGCGCGGCCGGCGCGGGCTGGGAGCTGAACGCCGGCTTCATCGAACGAAAGTTCCGCCGCTGCACGGTGGACAACTTCTACGACGCCCAGGCCAACCTGATCTGGACCGCCGAGGAGACCGGCAGCTTCGGCAAGGCGCTGTGCTGGGAGTCGCCCGACGCCGGCGACGGCGACCCGTCCACCAACGACATGTCACAGTCGGAGCTGGTGCTGAGCGTCGGCGGCCGCTCGGCGCAGATCGTCAAGGACCGCGCCTCCGGCGCCTGGAGGACGGTGCCCGATTTTGGGTGGAAGGTCGAGCAGCTGGCCGGCGGCGCCGACGCTCAGGAGTACTGGAAGATCACCTCCGCCGAGGGGCAGGTGTCGCGGTTCGGCTACACCAGGGACGCCCAGTGGCAGACGCCGTATGTCGGCAACGACGTCGGCGAGCCGTGTTATGACCGCTACTACCACAACAGGGTCCCGCCGACCTGTACCGGGGTGTGGCGCTGGAACCTGGACCAGGAGATCGACCGCAACGAGAACGTCGTCGACTACGCCTACACCTTCGAGACCAACCACTTCTGCCTGCCCAGCTGCCTGCACGAGCTGAACCGGGTACTGCCCTATCAGCGGGGCGGGTTTTTGGCCAAGGCCGAGTGGGGCCACAACACCCAGGTCGCCGGGAGTGTGCCGACCGCGCGCACGATCTTCACCACCTACGACCGCGGCGGCCTGGACGTGCCGGGCGACCTGCGCTGCGACACCCCGGCGGCTTGCGCCAACTCCGCGCTCGCCTTCTACTCCACCCGCAAACTCGATTCGGTGCTGACCGAGTCGCTGAATCCCGCCGGCCTGGGCTGGGACTCGGTGAGCCGGTTGGATCTGACCTACGCCTGGATCTACACCCGCACCGATTTCGGGGCGCCGTATGATCCGGTGCTGTGGCTGGACACCGTCCAGCACACCGGCCTGGCCGGTACCCCCACCACCACGCTGCCGGTCACCGACTTCGACGCGGTCATGCTGTCCGGCAAAATGTCGTATGACGCCATGTCGGACTGGTTGCAGCGTCTGTCGTGGCGGATGGTGCCGCGGATCGGCGCGATCGCCAACGGCATGGGCGGCCGGATCGAGGTCTCCTACGGTCAGGCCGACCCGTGCTCGGGCGGCAACGGCCGCGACGGCGGCGACTACCTCGCCGACCACGCCGGCGACTGCTACAAGGTCGACCAGAGCATCCCCGGCAACACGGCCTGGACGGTCTACTACAAGCAACTCGTCACCAAGGTCGTCGAACGCGACCTGGTGGCCGCCTCCCCGGACATGGTCAACACCTACGAGTATCGGGACGGCCCCGGCTGGGCCTCCCCCCGCCAGCACGTCGAGCCGAACCTCGCACCGCCGTCCACCGACTGGCGCGGCTACGGCACCGTTCGCACCACCCACGGCTCCGGCACCGACCCCTCCGACTTCACCGTCACCTCCCACACCTTCTTCCGCGGCATGGGCGCCACGATCACCGACTTCGAGGGCGGCACCGTCATCGACACCCCGGCCCTGCAGGGCCAGGTGCTGCAGGAACAGGCCTGGAAACTCACCGCGCTGACCCCCCGCGCCTACACCGAGGCCGAATCCACCAGGTATGAGTACACGGTCCAGCCCACCGGCAGCGGGACCGGCGCCCACGACCCGGCGTTCGTGCTGCGCACCCGCGAACGCGGCCGGGAACTCCTGACCGGCGGTACCTGGCGCTACACCGACGAAACAACCGCCTACAACGCCGACGGCCTCCCGATCAGGGTCAACGACCACGGCGACACCACCACCGCAGCCGACAACACCTGCACCGCCACGACCTACGCCCGTAACGTGGCCGCCGGGCAGTGGTTCACCGGCCTGCCGTCGACGGCCGAGCGCCGCGCGGGAGACGACTGCGCCACCGGCGCGCTGATCGGCAGGAGCATCAGCCTCTACGACGGCGGCTCCGACCCGGCGACCAACACCCCCAGCGACGGCAACGTCACCGAGACCCGCACCTACGCCGACGCCACCACCGTCTCCACCACCAAGGCCACCTTCGACGACTACGGCCGCCCGCTGACGGCCACCGACCCGCTGGGCAAGACCACCACCACCGCCTACAGCCCGGCGGTGGGCTGGCCACACACCGGGGCCACCGTCACCAACCCGCTGGGACACACCGTCACCACCCAATCGTCCCACCTGAACGGGCTGCCGACCTCGCTGGTCGACGCCAACGGCAAACGCTTCGAGATCGACTACGACGCGCTCGGCCGTACCAGCACCCTGTGGGGACCGGACGAGCCGCGCGGCGGCGGCACCCCGTCAGCGACCGTCGCCTACGACGTCTCGGCGATCGCGCCGGCCACGACGACCATGCGCAAGCTGCTATCGGGCACCGGGGCGGCCGCGAAGTATCTGACCACCTACTCCTACGACGACGGCCTCGGCCGTACCCGGGAGGTGCAGACGGACTCCCCGGCAGGTGGACGGGTGGTCGTGGCCACCGTCTACGACGGCCGGGGCCTGCCCCGGGCCGCCGGCCAGCCGGCCCACAACACCGCCGCGCCGGGCAGTGGTCTGCTCAACCCCGCGCTGACCAGCCTGCCGCAGTGGACCGAGACCGTCTACGACACCCTGCAGCGGCCCACCGCGGTGATCGAGCGCAGCCTGGCCGCCGAGCTGCGCCGTACCACCACCGCCTATCCGGGCGCCGACCGCGTCGAGGTCACCCCGCCGGTCGGCGGTAAAACCGCCACCGTGACCGACGCCGCCGACCGCACGGTCAAGACCGAGGAGTGGAAGGACGCCGTCGTCCACCACGACACCACCTACGACTACACCGTGGCCGGGCTGCTTCACAAAATCACCGACGCCAACGGCAACGTCCGCACCTTCACCTACGACTGGATGGGCCGGCGCACCGCCGCCACCGACCCCGACTCCGGCAACACCAGCACCGGCTACGACGCCGCCGGACGCATCCTGTCGAGCGTCGACGGCAACAACAGCAAGATCTCCTACAGCTACGACGACCTGGGCCGACGCACCGCCCAGTGGATCGGCGAGCCGACCGTCGGCGTCAAGGCCGCCGAATGGGTCTACGACACCCTCGCCAAGGGGCGACTGACCTCCTCCACCCGCTACAGCGGCGGCAACGCCTACACCGACACCGTCACCGGCTACGACAGCTCCTACCGGCCGACCGCCACCAAGCTCACCATCCCCGCCGCCGAAGGCGCCCTGGCCGGCGACTACGCCTTCACCTCCGCCTACGACCGCGCCGGAAACCCCACCGCCCAGGGCATGCCCGCCGCCGGCGGCCTGGCCGCCGAAACCCTCGCCCTGTCCTACACCGACCTGGGCCTGCCCAAGACGCTGACCTCGAACCTCTCGGGCGCCACCACCTACGTCAAGGACACCCTCTACACCGCCACCGCCCGGCTGGCCGAACGGCACTACGGCGCCAACGCCCAGGTGAAGCGATCCTTCACCTGGGATGAGGCGACCGGCTGGCTGAACCGGCTGACCACCACCGCCAAGGCCGACACCCCCACCCCGCAGCTTGCCCAGGACGACCGGCTCACCTACAACGCCGCCGGTGAGATCACCCGCATCCTGGACGCCGCCTCCGCCGTCCCCGGCACCAGCCCCGGCCAGTCCGAATGCTTCACCTACGACGGCCTGTCCCGGCTGACCGCCGCCTTCACCACCACCGGCGCCTCCTGCGCCTCCGGCGCCAACACCCAGGGCGTGGATCCGTACAACCAGAGCTACGCCTACGACGCGGTCGGCAACCTCACCACCCTGACCGACGCGGGCGCCGCCGCCACCTACACCTACCCCACCCCCGGCGCCGCGGCGGTCCGCCCCAACGCGGTCACCGCCATCACCCGGCCGGGCCGCACCGACACCTACGGCTACGACAACGCCGGAAACCTCACCGCCCGCACCGTCGCCGGCAAGCAGGCCACCTTCACCTGGAACCCGCTCGGCGAGCTGGACAAGGCCGTCGTCGACGGCCGGCAGACCTCCATGGTCTACGACGCCGACGGCGACCGCCTCATCCGCCGCGACCCCGACGGCTCCGCGACCCTCTACCTGGGCGCGATGGAACTGAAACTCGCCGCCGGCACGGTGCAGGGCACCCGCTACTACACCGGCCCCGACGGCTCCACCGTCGCGATGCGCACCACCTCCGGCGTGAAATGGCTGGCCTCCGGCCTGCACGGCTCGGCCCAGCTCGCCGTCGACGACACCACCGGCCAGGTCAGCCGGGAGCGCTACCTGCCCTACGGCCAGCGCCGCGGCACAGACGACCTGCCCTTCACCGACCGAGGCTTCCTCGGCAAGATCGAGGACGACTCCACCGGCCTGACCTACCTGTCGGCCCGCTACTACGACCCGTCCATCGCCCGCTTCGTCTCCACCGACCCCCTGCTCAACCTCGACAAACCCCAGTGGATCAACCCCTACAGCTACGCCGGAGACAACCCCATCGGGGCATCGGACCCCACGGGCCTGAAGCCGACATCACACTCCGGCCGAGCCGCCCCCTGCTCCAAGCCCAGCAGCATGGCCTGCAAGCTCCAGCGCAAACAGCAGGCCGACGCCAACGCCGCCGCGGCCAAGGCGGAGGTCGACCGGCAGCTCAAACTGCTGGTCGCCGCAGTCACCGCGCTGGCCAAGATCGCCGCCGACGAGCTCGGTATCACCGCGGGCATCCAGTGCTTCACCACCGGAAACCTCGGCGCCTGCGGCGAGACCGCGCTCAACGTCCTGGCCTCCCTCGCCGGCGGCCTGGTGGGCAAACTCGCCGCCAAATACGCGGCGCCCTGGAAATGGGCGAGGGCCTACGAACTCGGCAAACAGATCGGGAAACACGTCGGGGACGCCGTCAGCGGCTTCAAGGGCTGGCTGGCCGCCAAGGACAAACTCAAGATCGCCGAAAAGGCCCGGGAAGCCGCCCAGCACGCCTTCTCAGCATGCGCCAGACCAAGACCGAACAGTTTCGTGCCCGGCACCCCGGTGCTGATGGCCGACGGCACCCACAAGCCCATCGAACAGGTCAAGACCGGCGACAAGGTCCTGGCCACCGACCCCGACACCGGCCACACCGAGGCCAAGCCGGTAGTGGACCTCATCACCGGCGAAGGCGCCAAGAACCTCGTTCAAATCACCGTCGACACCGACGGCGTCAAGGACGGCAAAACCGGCGTGGTCATCGCCACCGACGAACACCCCTTCTGGGTCCCCAACCTGCGCGAATGGGTCCCCGCCACCCGGCTCACCCCCGGAGCCTGGCTACGCACCAGCACCGGAACCCACGTCCAGGTAAGCACTGTCACTAAATGGACCACCACCCACCAAAAAGTCCACAACCTCACCATCGCCGGCACCCACACCTATCATGTGGGGGGTGGAGTGGTTGGCGTCCTCGTCCATAATGCGAATGGCTGCGACTGGAGGGTTGGCGATGCTGACGATATTGCGCGCGGACACGCAGGTGGAAAACATGCCGGCGATTTCCCCGGAATGTCTCTTCGTGATCTTTCCAAGCATATCGAGGAGGTGATGAAGAATCCTTTGAAAATAAAGGAACTGAGTAATGGAAGAAGGGCCTATATGGGGCGAGATGGGACGGTCATCATCCATAACCCTGCGGGTGACGATTTCGGAACTGCGTTTAAGCCAAAAAGCCTGGATGAATACTGGGAAGGGCTCAAATAAGAGGGCGTGGATTAATTGGGAGCTTCTGAGGTATTTCCACTCTCCGACGAAGAGGTACGGCTGCTGCAACACGGGCTCTTGGAGTGGGCCGGGCCAGCTCGCTGTACTGAGGAGCTTGCTATCGCTATGGGGTTCTCAGGAGTATCGGACTTGCTTTCCTGCGGGCGCAGGATTAGATCTCTTCTTGACCAAAGAGAATGCCTTGAGCCAATTGATTGGGCTCGATCCCTACTGGCAACTGAGGTAGCTTTTGCGAGTGACGTGATGGGCTCTGGATGCGAGTGGGCGACTACTACAGGCTTATCTGACGAAGTCACAATCAAGATGCTTCGAGGTGTTCAGAAAAAACTAAGGGCCGAGATTAATCTGATCCCCATTGATCTGGAGACGAGGCCGCCCATGACGGCATCTGAGTAGAACCTTTGAGATACCGAATCTCGTTCGACGCCACAGGCAAACCCATCGAACAGGTCGAGCTCGGCGACAAAGTTTGGCCGCCGGCGCCGGAACAAGCACCATTGCCGCAGGGCCCGTCTTCACGCTTATCACCAGCCAGGGTGTCAAGCAAGGCGGAGGCGTTCTCGACCGGTGAGACGGCCGCGGCCCTGCACCGAGCTGGTGGTCGAGGGCACCCCGATGTGTAGATGACAAACGCGACCC
>NZ_JBSGCR010000029.1:0-93090 GCF_053601935.1 Streptosporangium sp. NPDC004631
ACGCCGAGACCCTGACCATCACCAGCCCGGTCGCCGGCTACCACTACATCAGCGCCCACGCCGCGACGGCCTTCAGCGGCCTGACCGTCTCCAGCAGGTACTAGTCCCTCCACCCCGGCTCCTCGCCGGGTAAGTCCTCATGGGCCCTTCCCCTACCGGGGAAGGGCCCATGAGCCGTTTCCGGGCAGGGGCCCGTTCCCCCTCCCAGGGGGAGGGCCGGGCGGGTCGGCGGGACTTCACCTGCTCTCCCGGCCGTGGACCGGTGGCGTCGCCGAGCACGACAGCGGAAATCAGGAGGTGCTCCTGGCGGCGGCCGCGGCCTGGTCGGCCGACTACATTCGCCCTCTCTCAGGGGTTCGGGGCAAGCGATCGGCCGGTGAGCACGCCACCGATCTCGCGGGCGACCTCGGGGTGAGTGAGGTACTCCTCCATGTGATGCACCCGCTCGGCGGGATTGGTGACGGAGGTTTCGAGTAGTTCTCCGTGCCAGTCGTCACCGAGCGGGCAGCCGATGGTGACCGGGTCGTTCGGGCACCACGCGTTGAGCCAGTGGGCCACCCGCTCGGGGCATTCGGGCCCGCCGATGAGCAGGCGCTGGTAGACGCTGTCCAGGCCGAGCGGGCTTCCGGCGGTGACGAGCAGTTCGACGTCCATCTTCGGGTCGAGGCGAGTGAGCAGATCCACCGCGACGACCGTGCCCAGGCTGTGGCTGACCAGCACCACCCGGCCGGTACGCGGCATCGTCTGCAGAACGCAGTCCAGGACCGTCTCTCGGACCTGCTGGTCGTCGAGGTAGGCCGCGACGTCTGCGAAGATCGCAGCAATGGCCAGCCGGTCCAGATTGGTAACGGCGGCCAGCCAGCTCAGCCCCTGGTGGACGACGTCGGCCAGCCCTTCCTCGGCGACCGGCCGCGCGGCGGGCATGCCCGCGCGAGTCGCGGCCTCGGTGACTATCCGCTCGTACAGCCGCCGCGTGGTGCCGGAGATCGGAGTGGCCGCCATGGCCGGATCGGCGACGATCGCCTCGGGGGAGTGCGGGACGGCTCTGGACGTTCGCGTGGCTTCGGCGAGTCGGTCTCCGTAGAAGGGGAAGTAGACGTCGCCCGGTTCGATCGTGGGCAGCCCGGCACGCGTGAGCCCGCAGTTCAGCCCCGCGGTCCAGTACCGGCGCAGGTGTTCGGGGTTGTTTCCCTGCTGGCCGCGACCGTGCAGGAAGACCAGGTGCAGAGTGCCGCCGAACGCCGCCGGGCCGGCGGTCAGGCCGGTGCGGGCGGCGGTCGTGTGGGAGGGCCCGGCGCCGGGACGGACCGTGCTCTCGCCGGATGGTCCGTGAACCAGGCGCGTGGCGGCTGGAGCCGTGACCGGCTCCGTAGCGGCCGGCTGCGGACCGGCGCCGTCATGGAGCCCCGACTCCGGGCCCATCTCGGCGAGGAACCCTCTGCGGACGTCATCGAGCGGCAGTGTGGCCAGATGCTTGAGGATGGCGCTGATACGGACGCCCTCATTGGAGATCCAGTCGACGGCGTCGTCACCGTCGCCGGGCTGCCAGATCTGACCGTCCCGCCGCAGGATCTGGCCTTGGTCGTCGGTTCTGGGCACGCCGCCGTGGTGCAGGGCCGTGACCTCCCACTGGTCGTTGTACACGGGGGAACCGGAGTTGCCCGGCTCGGTGTCGGTCTGGTACTGGAGGAAGTTGTCCAGCCGGACCTCCAGCCTGTTCTCGCGGATGGATATCTCCTTCAACCGGCCGCTGGGGTGACCGACGATGTTGACCGGTTCCCCGAGGACCAGCTTGCCGAGCTGGACGCTGAGCCTGTTCCAGCCGAATGTCTCTCCCACCGGCCTGCCGGACGCGTCGGCGTTCACCACGACCAGGGCGAAGTCGAGGTCCTGGTCGGCGACGAAGAAGGTGTCCGGGTCCAGAGTGAACCGCTTGGTCTGCTCGGGCGTGTTGTCGATGGTGGCCTGGGCGTCGAACTCCACGAAGGCCTGCCGTACGGCCCCGATTCGGGGGAACACGTGGTGGTTGGTCAGCAGGAGTCTCGGCGAGACCAGGAAGCCGGTGCCGATCGGTAACTCGCGGCCGTTCTCGCTCACCGAGATCCTGGCGACGGTCCGCGCCGCACGGGCACCGCGCGGAAGGAAGCTCCATGCCTGCAGTTCCTTGGCCACCCCCAGGATGCGTTCGTGCATCGAGGGCCGGTCCAGGGACACGGTTCGGGTGGCCTCCATCACCGCCTCGACCGGCACCCCTTGACGCTGGATGAGGCGGGCGGCGCGGGCCGCGAGCACCTCCGGTGAGTCGGGGAAGGCGTCACCCTGCTTCTGCCTGCGGTGGACCTCGTCGCGTTCGGCAGTGCTCTGGCGGTACCGTTCGGCGGCGGCTTGGACGTGATCTAAGCTCTTTTGGCGGACTTCATCAGATATGTTCACGTCAAATCACGCTCCGATCCCTAACACCGGTAAACAGCCGTCCACCCCGGTCATTTCGCGATCCTGAGCACGCCGTCCGCGCAAGAGAGCACAACGAGTTCGTACGGCGTGCGGCCTCCTTCGGGAAACGAGACACGCACCCGGCCGTCCTCCCGGCGCTGCCAGCGGCCCGTCACCTCCCGTGGGCGGTCAGCCGGACCGGGAAGAAGTTCGACAAACGTTCCATCCGCGCGGAACTCCAGACCTCGCCGCGGTCGCCGGGAGGGACGGAACGGGTAGTGCTGTGGGCGATAAAGCGCCGCGGTCTCGGTGTCCTCCTCGTAGGAATGGAGCCACACACCGACGATGTCCGGCGGCGTCTCGCTCACAGGTGACCTCCCTCGGATCTCTCGCGGTGCCCGTTCACCCGCCCGGATGGGCGCTGACCATGCCGAGCGCGGCGCGAATGTCGTTGAGAACCTCCGAGGTCAGTCGCTCGCTGTCGTGAAGCAGCCGCTCCACCTCACCGTTGGGGCTGGGCTGCACCATTTCGGGTACCGCCGTACTGGTCGGCGCGGCCGCTGTGACGGGCACGCGATCCGTCGGCGCGACGACGAACGATGCCCGCTCGCCCTCAAGGCAGGCGTTCATCCGTGTGGCCTGGCCACGGGTGAATACGAACATGGCCTCGTCGTCGGTGTAATCCATGTAATTCACGAACATGTCCCCGTTTGGCCCGTTATCGCATGTGATACGGGGAAAATTCGGGGTTCCGTGGTTCGCGTCGGCCTGGTTGGGCGTGTCGTCGACCTTGTCGTCGCTGGTGCACGCGCCGTCGTCGTCGCCCCAGATGTGGTAGAGGTTCAGCCAGTGGCCGATCTCGTGGGTCGCGGTACGGCCGCCGTTGAAGGGGGCCGCCGCCGTACCGGTCGTACCGAAGGCGGAGTGGAGGATGACGACGCCATCGGTCTGCGGCGGGCCGCCGGGAAACTGGGCGTAGCCGAGAAGGCCTCCCCGAAGCTGGCAGACCCACAGGTTGAGGTACTGGTCGCTCGGCCACGGGTCCGAACCGCCGGTGGCGCTCGCCTTCACGGCGTCGTCCCAGCTGAAGTCGCCCTCGTCGGTGACCGTCCGGATGATTCCGCTCGTCGGCTTGCCGTTCGGGTCCCGCGTGGCGAGGCGGAACTCGACCTGGGCGTCCGCCACCAGCGGCTTCCACACGTCCGGCACCTTGACCACGTCGGGGTTGGTTGCCCGGAAGTCCTGGTTGAGGACGGTGATCTGGCTGTGAATCTGCTCCTCCCCGATGTTCTGCTCCGGAAGGGTCCGGTTGTGGACCACGTGGACGACGACCGGGATGGTGACCACCTCGGTCCGTCCAGGGGCACGCCGTCCCGTCTCGTACTGCAGCGCCCGGTTCTCGATCACCGCACGCCGGGCACGGTAGGTCATGCTCTCGTTGAGCAGCCTGCGGTGCACGAGCATGGTCCCGCACAGATCGCGGGACGGAGGCCGTGGAAGGCCGAGTTCGGTCATGGCGAGTCCTTCCAGAGTCGGATCAGGCCGGCTCGACCAAGCCGCGCCCGTGGGAGACCCAAGGCGCCTCTGACGCCCCTCCGCCTGTCGTACCATTTATGTATGCCGATATAGGTCTCATATTGTGAAAATCGTTCAAAGAGGAGATTCGCATGATGGGCGTCGCGAGTTGGCGACACTCGCACCCATCTTTATAAGCCCAAAAAGGGATATGATGCCAAACGGTCGCGCCGACACCCCATTGCGTACTCGGACACCAGGCCCGTCCCACAGAAAATCTACGCTCTCACCTCCGGCGGTTCCCTTCGACTATCGCAGGAGAGCGGGTCGCCGTCGAGACCGGGGAGGTCAGAGGTTGTCCGGCGCCGCTCACCGCTGTTGAATTCCACGTGATACTGCCGGGAAAGGTGCTTTTGAAGTTCGAAGTGCCGGAACTGATAAAAAGGCCCCTCGGTTCGTAAAAGGCCCAGGCGGTGCGCGTCATCCAGGAAGCGCATGGCCCGCAGCGGTAGCCGCCCTTTGGTGGCCAGACGGGGAATTGTCAGCTTATAGGCGAGCCACGCGTGGTGACTTCCCAGCATGAGCCCGAACAGAAGTCCCAGCAGAAGGCCGCCCACGAGCGCGGTCAGCGGGCTTATTCCGGCCCGCAGTCCGATGACTCCCCCCATGAGGCCGATCACCAGACCGCTGAGCGCCCGGAGAAGGGTGAGGTTCCTGTCGGCCTGCCAGGTTGAGCGTGGCGATCGTGCCGTGGTCGTATCGGTGGGATACTCCACCCACCGGATCAGGCCGATCGTGAACTCGAACGCGAGCCCGGACAGCAGCCCGACCGTGAGCGCGCCACTGACCTGACCGTGACTCATGAGCCAGCCCACGAGTGCGCCCAAGAGCCCGACGACCAGCCCGTCCCGCAGGGAGCGGACGAGAAACGAGAGCCTTCCGTGAAGCTGGAAATCGGCGTAGCCGGGCAGTTCCGTGAACCATGACCTGCTCATGATCATGACGGCGAGTGCGGCCATGAGGCCGGTCACCACTCCGGCCACGGGCATCGCCGCCAGGAGGCCGATCGTCATCCCCACCACGAGTCCACACGAAAGGCTGACCGCCCAGCGGACCGAACGTGTCGGGGTGTGTCGTGCCAGGCGCCACCAGGCCACATCGTGACTGTCCCTGCCGAGCAGCTGGGACAGGTAGGTCAGCCAGTGACGCACCTGTTCGGGATCCCAGGCGTGGCGGGGCCGGAAAAGCTCGGCCGGGCCGTCGGCGGGGGGCCGTGAGCTGACAAGGGCGGGGATGAGCCGGTCGCACAGGTGATCGTTCAGGGTGGAGGGATCACCCCGCCCGAGGTCCAGCAGCGGACTCGGGTCCTGCCGGGAGGCGATGTAGGCGGCGCGGACCAGCCAGAGCCCGAGGGGCGTCGCCCCGACCTCGGCGAGGGCGGGGGCGGTGCCCTGCCGTAGAGCGTCCAGGACACGAGGCCAGGTGGGGTGAGGCCGGGCGGGAAGGCACGCCTGCAGGTAGTCGGCGGCCGCTCCGGCGGAAAGAGGGTAGGGCTCGATGACCGCCGCCGCGGCGAGAACGTCACCGACCGCTTCGACGGATTCCGCGAACTGGGCCGTACGGCAGGTAAGAATCAGCTGATCGCAGTCGTACATCGATCGGTTCAGCGCCGCGAGAATGCCGGCCCGGGCTTCGCCGGGCAGCTCGTCCAGCCCGTCCAGAATGGGCAGCACCTCACTGCGGGTCGCCAGCGTCCTCGCGGTGTCCGGACCGGATCCCTCGGCGTGCAGCGCGGGATAGTCCATGCCGAGGCATTCCGCCAGCCAGTCATGTAATCGAGGGTGGGTTTCGGCGTTCCAGCGTGCCGCAGACAGCAGCACCGGAACGGGCTCACCGGGAAGTCGCGTTCTCAGAAGTTCCATGAGCAACTGCACGGCCAGGGTCGTCTTTCCCGTTCCCGGCCCGCCGATGATGACCAGACGCCGGGATCGCAGCGCGCGGAAGTCGTTGGCCATGGTGGCGATGTGATCGTTCAGGCTGGGAAAGCTCAGGGCACCCCTGGCGATCAGCCGTGGACGGTCCATCAGTTCTTCGTGTTCGGTCGATCGCCACGGGACCGGGATGGGTTCGGGATGCCCGATCGACCGCAGGACCGTCTCGTTCCTCCACTGCTCGGTCACCAGGCCCGCGAGAACGTCCTTGGCCTTGTCGATGTCGGCGGGGGCGGGAGCGGGCGACGGCCTGCTTGACTTTCGCCACCAGGACGAGAGCTGCACCAGCCCGTTCGCCACTCCTATGACGCCGGTCACCGTCGCCAGGATCTGCGCGATGTTCAGGACCTGGAGCTTGACCCCCCATCTCGGGAGCGGCAGCTCCCTCACCAGCAGAAGGATCAAGATCGCCAAGACCAAGAACAGGATCCCCACCGCCACAGAGGCCTTGGGGTCAGATCTCCGTTGCCGGTGAGTCCTTCCCATAGAACCATCATGCGAGTGCTCGACAGCCGAAAGTAACCAGGAAACCTGAAATGGAGGCTTAATTAAGCGGAAAACCACGCACATTCACTTATGTGCAGGTCAAGCCTCCGGCATTATCAGGCACACCACCATTGGGAGTTACGCGTACGATTCGGCGTGGCCGGCCCGCTGGGGAGGGAGGCGCCCGGGAATCACCCCGAGAAGCCGCGGTCCCCGGCGGCGACCTGTCCGCGGAGGCCGGGCAGGACCAGGTTGCCATCCGTGATCAGCATGAAGCGTTCCAGGCCGGGCACGATGGCGTGTACCGCGATGATCTCCCCTGTGACAGCGGCCACCGTCCGCCAGTAGGGCGTGTAGCCGTGCGCGGCCAGGACGGCGCACAGCTCGCGCAGTTGGCGACGGGGGTGCTCCGGCACCCCGCAGGCCGAGGTGAAGGGGACCGTGAGGGCGCCCCGCAGGTGATCGGTCAGGTCGAAGCGTCCGCACGCGTACAGCTCGGGATAGCAGGCGAGGCCGACCGGCTCACCACGGTGTGAGGCGTCGGACCACGGCAGGGTCTCCCCCAGGGCGCTCTGCAGGAGTTCGGTGAGCGCCCGCCAGGCGGCGTAGACGGGACTGAGCGAGGTGCCCACGCCACGCCGGTGCGGCCGGCGGAGGGCCGGGGCTGCGTAGGCGAGCATGGTGGGCACTCCCACGTCGCTGACGATATCCAGCAGATACACCGGCGAGCCGATGAGCTCCTCGGTCGCCGCGTGTACGCGCTCCAGCCCGGCCGGCAGGGTCGCCGGGTCGATCACGACGGGGCGGAAGTCGGCCGTGCGCAGGAAGGCCCGCACCAGAAGCAGGGACAGCGCGTCGCGTTCGATGGTCTCGTTGAGCGCGTGCAACAGCGCCTCTTCCTCGGTGACGCCGACAGCCGAGCCGCTGTTGCAGCTGTAGCGCATCAGGTGAGCGTAGTCGCAGACGTCTCCCGCCTGCTCACGCAGCGGGCCGGCGTGGGTCTCCACATACCAGGGGGCCGACAGGAACAGCGGCACCGGCGTCCCACGCCCTCCTCCCGGGGGGTGACAGCCCAGGGGGCGATAACGCCAGCACGCCACATGCTCGGCGGGTGTCCCCGCCAGCGGCACCACGCAGGCCTCATGCCGCAGCGGCCCGGCCGTGATCTCGGCCGCCTCCACCAGCTCCACGGCCGCGGGATCGAACAGCGCCGGGCCGGTCAGATAGTGCTCAAGCGCCTCGAACAGCGCTCCCACGCGGGCCTCCTCGCGCAGCCCCTTGCCCATCCCCTCGGCTGCCGGCGGCACGTCCCCGTCGCGTGTGAGCAGGCGGCACGCCCAGGCGGTCGGATCGCGGCCCCGGCCCAGATCCGTCAGTTCCGGCTCCAGGCCCAACTCCCCCAGCGCCGCCGTCACCCGCCTCGCGGCCTCCGGCAGCCGTACCACACGCTCCACCCCCGACGGCGGCCCGCTCATCCGCGCCCTCTCACTCAACCGACCTCCGCGCCGGAGCACTCTTTGCCCGCTCCTCGCCACTGCTTGGATCGGAAGGAGACGGCGGGCATGGATCGACCCCGGCCGTACGCCTTCTTGTCTCCTTCTCAGCCGTCGCCGTCTGGATGTTTGTTCGCGTCCAGGAGCTCCTCCAGCCGCTCACGCTCGGCCTCGGTCAATTCCTGCTCGCCTCTGTCCAGTGACTCGGCTTTTATGTAGTCGACACCGCGCCCCATGAGGATCGCCTCCCTTCGGATGTGATTCTCACGATTCCCGAGAAAATGCCCAATGAAAACAACGAGGAGTGCATCTGCGGCAAAAGCTCAATCCACATTCCGGACCAGACGTCGGCCGGCCGAGCGGCCGGGGAGGGCGTCCGCCCCAAGAGCGGGCCTCGGGCACTCCGGGAATGGGTAAGCGCACGGAGCCCTCACCCTTCCCCGGGTGAAGGGTCAACATGCTTACATTCCCCTCTTGGTAAGAACGGCGACATTCCTTGACGGGCTGTAAGTCTTTGAAAAAGATAATATTTCAGTCGCTTGTCCTGGTATTGTCCGGTTCCGCTCTTGTCTCATGGATGATGAAACGGCGGAGTGAACGGCCGGCACGCGTTCCTGTCGGCCGCATCGGTGGTTCACGCACCGTCCCGCGCACGTGCGAGTTCGCGCCTCTGTTCGCTTCCGGTGTTCCACGCGGCGATCGCCTGATCTCCCCAGGACGGTCGGCCCTACAGCAGAGGGCCGCGTTATCGCCGGTTCCGGTGAACCACGGAAACGGAATCACGGAATCACGGGAGGAGATTTCCGCGTCGCGCCCGAAAGCTCTCACGACCGATGAGGGCGAGCACCGGCAGGAGAGCCACATGTACGAGACCAAGCGGCACGAGCGCCCTGCCGGCGAAGCTCCGCCGGCGCCAGAAGCACCCGCGGCCGAGCAGTACGAGCGCTATGTCGGTGGTACCCCCGAGGTTGAGCGGACGATCTTCGAGAAGCTCGCCCGCGACCTCATGCTGGTCCAGCTGAAGATCAAGGAGCGCAGCGGTGCCGCCGACGTCGAGCGGACCTTCCACGCGAAGGCGAACCTCGGCGCCGAGAACGCCGGACTGAGGTTCCACCCGGGCCTTCCCGAAGACCTGCGGGTCGGCTTCGCCCAGCCCGGCGCCGAATACCCGGTCACCGTCCGGCTGTCCAACGAGAGCGGCGTCCGCCGGCCGGACTTCGCGCCCGATCTGCGAGGTGCGGCACTGCGGATACAGGTAGGGCCCGATCAGGCCCACGACCTTCTCATGGCGAACCATCCGGTCCTCCCCGCGCGGAACGCACGTGAGTTCGTCGCGTTCGCGCGGGCCATGGCGGGCGCGGACTCGCCCCTGCGCAGGGGGATCGCGCTCTTCGCCAAGCTGCCCATGGCGGTGGGCTGGTCCAACGCCGCGCGCATGCGGCGGAACATGACCGCGGGAACCAGGCGCAAGGTGGGCAGCCTCGCGCTTGAGACCTACTGGAGCCGCGGCGCGATCCTGTGGGGGGACGCCGGACCTGTGCGTTACCGGCTCCGTCCCGCCACGGGTGCCCCGGCGGCACCCCCTCCGTCGCGGAGCGATCCCGACTACCTGGGGCATGAGCTCTCCACGCGGCTGGCAAGGTCGGACGTCGTCTTCGAACTGTGCGTGCAGCGCTACGCGGACGCCGGGCGCACGCCCATCGAGAACGGCGCGGCCGACTGGAGGGAGGAGGACGCGCCCGTCATCCCGGTGGGCACGCTGACGATCCCGCGGCAGGACCTTGACACCGCGGACGCCCGCGCCGTCGCGCTCCGGGTCGACCGGCTCGCGTTCGACCCGTGGAACACCACGGACGAGTTCCGGCCCCTCGGCAACCTGAACCGCGCCCGCAAGGCCGCCTACGAGGCCGCCAGTGCCCATCGCCGGGGATATCGGTTCATCACACCGCGGCCGAAGCGCAACGTCGTCATCGGCGGGCTCCTGGAGATCGGATTCCGCGCTCTCAACCGGTTCGTCCCCTGGCACAGGCTGCCGACCCGGCTCGGACTCCTCAATCTCGAAACGTTCCGGCAGGTGCTGCGCGGTCACAACCTCATCGACACCGAGATACACGAGGCCGTGCCGAAGGCCCATCCGGTGCCCCCGCCCATCGACGAGCACCTGCGGGTCAGGCGCAGCTACGACGGCACCTACAACGACCTGTCCGCGCCGATGATGGGGGCCCTCGGCTCGGCCTTCGGCCGCAACCTCCCACCCGTCTATCGGCCCGACCTCTTCGACACGCCCAATCCGGTGACCGTCAGCAGGGAACTGCTCCACCGCGACACCTTCATCCCCGCACGGTCGCTGAACATCATCGCCGCCGCGTGGATCCAGTTCCAGGTGCACGACTGGGTCAACCACAAGCGCTACCCGGCCGGGATGAAGAGCGTCGAGGTGCCGCTGCCGCCCGGCATGACCTGGAGCAACACCCCGGGTGGAGCGCCCGGGAAGGTGATGCGTTTCGCCGAGAACGAGGGCGTGCGCCCGGACGGCGGCGCGGAGCCGCCGATCCTGTTCGCCAACACCGCCTCCCACTGGTGGGACGGCTCGGAGGTCTACGGCGAGGACGAGACCGTCGCGAAGTCCCTGCGCGAGCCGGACGGTGGCGCGGCGCTGCACCTGGAAGGGGGCCACCTGCTGTCCGGTCCGACCGGTGTACCGCTCACCGGTTTCAGGGAGAACTGGTGGCTCGGGCTCAGTGTCATGCACACTCTCTTCGCCCGTGAGCACAACGCCGTGTGCGAGGCCCTGCGGAGTGAGTACCCCCGCATGGACGAGGACAGCGTGTACCACACGGCGAGGCTCGTCGTCTCCGCTCTCATCGCCAAGATCCACACTGTGGAGTGGACCCCCGCGATCCTCGCGACCGAACTGATCGATATCGGGCTGACGTCCAACTGGGAGGGGCCGCCGAGGAACTGGCTGACCCGGCTGGGGGTGTGGCTGGTCGACGCGCAGGCGCTCACCGGTATCCCCAAGACCCTGCCCGACCACCACTCCGCTCCCTACTCGCTCACCGAGGACTTCGTCACCGTCTACCGAATGCACCCGCTGATCCCGGACGACTTCGAGATCGCCGACCACCGGTCCGGCCGGACGCTCGACACCCTGGGGTTCAACGACGTGCAGGGCGCCGCCACGGAGGCCCTCATCCGCAGGGCCGGTCTCACGAACTCGCTCTACTCGCTCGGCATCGCCCACCCGGGTGCGATCACCCTGAACAACTACCCGCGCGCGCTCCAGGCGTTCGAGCGGGACGGAGAGATGATCGACCTGTCCGTGGTCGACATCGTGCGTACCCGCCGCCGGGGCGTTCCGCGCTACAACGACTTCCGCGCCGGTCTCCACAAGCCGCGCATCCGGTGCTTCGAAGACCTCACCTCCAACCCGGAGACGGTGGCACGGCTCAAGGACGTCTACCGTACGGTCGACGACATCGACACGATGGTCGGGCTCTATGCGGAGAATCCCCCCGAGGGCTTCGGCTTCAGCGACACGGCCTTTCGCGTCTTCATCCTCATGGCCAGCCGGCGGTTGCAGAGCGACCGCTTCCTCACGGTCGACTTCAGGCCCGAGATCTACACCCCGCTGGGGCTGGACTGGATCGAGCGCAACGGCATGAAGAGCGTCATCCTGCGGCACTGCCCCGAACTGGCGGCCTTCCTGCCGAGAACGGCCGGCGCGTTCGCGCCGTGGCGCCCGACCACGCCCGACAAGCACGCTCCCGGCACCAGCCGCGACTGAGAGCCGGGCCGACGTATCCGTGAAACCGGAGGTCGGGTGGGAGGGACTGAAAGATCTCCTCTCCCGGCCACTGCCGGAGACCAACTGGAGACAGCCCTCCCCATGAGCTGTGACGTGGCCTCTCACTTAGCGCTCATCATGCGGGAGCCACATTGTCTGAGCGCCTCCGCGGCAGGTGTTCCGCGCCGCGCTCAGGACCCGGCCGTCCATTCCGGGCCTGATCGGGCGGGGTTCACGGACTCCCTCCGTCCAGGGTCATCCACAGCCGTCCGGGTCCGATTTGGGATTGGCATCCGCGTTAGCAGGATCAGCCGATTGGGTGCTCGTGTGGGAGGGGATCACGCGCCTTGTCGATGTGCCGCTTACTGCTCGCACCGAATACGGCGAAGTTGCGCCGCCCTTTGGTGAGACTCAGCTCACGGTTGGGGCCACCACGAACCTCGTCGGCATCATGCTCGTCCTGCCCATCGTCCTCCCATAAGCACGCCGGGCAAATCTCGTGCATGCCCCGCTCCTCAAGGGTGAGGAACCCACAGCATGGACACGGATACGGCTTGTCGCCTTTTGGCCGAAAGATGTTCATGAACACCACCTATCCAAGGTAACGCCCTTGTCGACCGGCCCGAAGCGTCGGTAACTGATCACCTCATTACGAGTCAGCGGCATGTCCCGGGGCGGAGGGCTTCAGCACTCGCGCCCGGACACGAAAAGTCCGCTCCCACTGTCTGGGAAATATGAGTGCGGCGCCCATCCCCAACTTCCCACTTATTGGGACATATGGGATTAAAGACTACACAAGTTGGAGTAGGAGGAATGTGACCCGGTAGTTATGAAAGACGCATAAGCTGTCGCTGTTTTCGGAACGATCCAAGGGACAGGCATGCACGGTCAGCAGTCTCCCGGTTTCCAGCAGCCATACGGGTATGGCCAGGGCGGGTATCCGCATCACGCACCTCCACCGCCCCTTCCGCGCACCAGTGGCTTGGCCGTCGCATCCATGATCCTCGGAATATTCTGGATGTTCGGCCTGGCCAGCCTTCTCGCGATCATTTTCGGACACGTGGCCATCTCCAATATTCGGACAACCCGAGCTAAGGGTAAGGGCATGGCCATAACGGGGGTAACCCTGGGCTATGTGGGCCTGGTCATGATGTTGCTGTTCGTCGCCATTCCTGTTTTCGTCTCCGGCTCGGCCGATAACGACCCGGCGGCGATCGCGACCGAGACCGAGAGCAGCAACAGCAACAGCAACAGCAACAGCAACGAGGATGAGGGCGCGGAGGATGAGACCGCAGCCACTCCCCCTCCCGCCAAAGCGGTCTTCAAAGCGGAGGACTACCGGCAGGTCTCCGCCAGAGGCTTTGCCAAGCTGGCGAAAGACCCCGACGCGTACATCGGGAAACGCTTCATCGTCTACGGCGAGGTGACGCAGTTCGACGCCGCCACGGGCAGTGAGGGATTCCTCGCCGACACCGGCCCGATCAAACAGCAACCGTCGTACGGGTTCGTCAACTTCGGACAGAACGCCGCCTTCGCCGGCTCGAAGTCCCGGCTCTCCGACGTCGTCGAGGACGACCTGTTCCAAGCGTATGTAACGGTGCTGGGCAGCCTCAGCTACGAAACGCAGATCGGCGGCAACACGACTGTTCCGAGTTTCAACGTGGACCGCATCAAGGTCTACGGCAGCACCAAGAACTAGGCCGCCGCGACATCCCCATGGGACGTATCACGTGGCCGTCACCGGCTTCATGGATCCGAGTTCCCGACCTGACCGGTCGACAGGCCTGACCGGGTCATCCGTCTTTCGGGGCGTCATCGGCCTGCCGGCGGCCGGCGTCCGTCGAGGGGGGCCGGTCGGCCCCGGCGTCGTCCCGCGAGACCCCCTGGGCGTGGAGCGTGTGGCGCAACCGGGCGATGTGGGCGCGGGCCCGCTCCTCGGCGAGCTGCGCGTCCCTGGCCGTGATCGCCTCCAGGATGAGGCGGTGGTCCTCGACCGCGAGGCAGGGGCCCGAGGTCACGGTGGTGGTCAGCATCGCGAGCTGCACCTGGCCCTGGATGTCGTCGAGCAGCCGCAGGAGTTCGGGATTGTTCGCCGCGGACCTGTTGAGCTGGTGAAAACGCATGTCCAGCTTCATGTGCCGCGTCGTGTCGCCCGCCGTCACGGCCCGCTCGTGCTCCTGGTGGGTACGGGTCAGTTCGGCGATGAACCTCTCGGACCCGTGCAGCACCGCCAGACGCGCCGCCAGACCTTCGAGAACCTCGCGGACCTCGTACAGCCGCACCAGATCCGGCAGTTCCACCGTGGCGACGACGGCGCCTCGGCGCGGTTCCTCCCGGGCGAACCGTTCCTGCGTCAGCCGGACGACGGCCTCCCGGACAGGGCTGCGGCTGACTCCGAGGCTCTCGGCGAGCGCGGGAATGCTCAGCTTCGAGCCCGGCGGGAGAACCCCCGTGCAGATGGCGTCGCGTAGCCTCTCGTAGACGGCGTCGCCGATCCGGATCCGCTCCGACAGGGAAAGCGGCACCAGGGTCACATCAACCTCCAGACCGTGAGGGCGGCAAGCCGTCGCTCGTCAATCGCCGAGCCTTGACCTTCGCGTGCGCGGGTGCACACGACCGCTCCGAAGCCGGGACGTCGCGCCACATCAGATGCCCCCGCATTCACCGGTCGCCGGTGCGCGCTCCGCACCGCTGACCGTTGCCGCGTAGTGGTTGATCGAGCGAGCCAGGTCGAAACGCGGCCGGATACCGAGTTTAGTGGCAAGGGTGGTGTCGACGAACGGGATCCCCAGCCTGGCCGGCTCGGGCCGGACCTCGATCCTGGCCGTGGGAAAACGTTTCCGCACGGCCTCGGCGACGTCGGCGACGGAGGCCCGGTATCCGGAGACCTGCACGACCGGCGCCGCCGTGTCGAGTTCGACGAGGGTGAGCAGGGCCCCGCTCACATCCCGGATGTAGATCAGATCCCACGCCTCGGCCGGTGCCGCCACCGAGACGGCCTCCCCGCGTACGGCGTGCGGGACGAGGTCGCAGAGTCCGGACTGGATGCCCCGGTACTGAACGCCCGGCCCCCAGACCATGGTCGGCCGCAGGGCGTTGATCTGCATGCCGTACTCGGCGGCGAGAGCCGCCGACAGCTGCTCGCCGAGCACCTTGGTGGCCCCGTAGACGCTGGCGGGTCCGACCAGCGCGGACTCGTCGACCGCCTCGGTCGGGTACATGCCCGCCCGGCCCAGGACGGTTGTCGACGAGGTCCATACGAGCTTACGGATTCGGTGCTGACGGCACAGCTGCATTGTCAGCAGGAGCCCGCCGACGTTCACCCGGACCGCGGCGTCGGGGTCCGCCTGAGCGGAGGTGAGGAGTCCCGCGCCACCCGTGCCGAACGCGGCGAGATAGACGACGGCATCCGGCTCCGTCACGCTGAACACCTCGGCGAGCTCCTCGCGCCGGGTCACATCGGCGACATGGATCTTAAGCTGCTCGGCCGGCCGCCACGCCCGGGGCGGGCGGCGGTCGACGATCGTGACCTCATGGCCGAGCGCGACGGCGTCCTCGGCGAAAGCGCGCCCGAGGAAACCGGTACCTCCGATGACAAGAATGTGCATGTCGCTCCGTTTCCGAATCCCGCTCCATCCCGCTCTCCGTTGTCACTCTCTCCGTCCCCGGGCCGCGCCGCCGGCGGCCTCAGGCGGAGGGGCGCCCTCAGCGGAGGGCGGTGTCGCGGTACCGGGCCGCGGCGGCCGCGACGGCGGGCCAGTCGCGGCGGGCCGCGGCCTCGCCGTCGAACAGGCCGACGCCCACACCGACGGAGACACAGCCCACGTCGAAACACTCCCGCGCCAGCGCCGCCGTCACCCCGCCCGAGGCGAGGAGCGGGATGTCTCCCAGCGGCTCACGGACCTGCCGGATGTAGGAGGAGCCGAGGGTACCGAGCGGGAACACCTTGACCACGTCGGCTCCGGCCCGCCACGCCTGCTCGATCTCCGTGGGGGTCATGGCGCCGGGGACCGAGAGGAGTCCGCGCGCCTTGGTCGCGGCGATCACCTCAGGGTTCGTGTTGGGAGAAATGATCAGCCGCGCCCCGGCGTCGGCGACCTCGTTCACCTGATCGACGGTGCGGACCGTACCGCTGCCGATCAGGGCGTGGGCGCCGAAGTTCTCCGTGAGCCGCCTGACCGCCTCGACCGGGCGCTCGCTGTTCATGGTGACTTCGAAGGCCGTGAGCCCCGCATCCATCAGGTGCTCGGTGGCGGCGCAGACCTCGTCGGGGGTGAACCCCCGGTAGATGACCACGAATTCGGGCACCTTGCCCGCCTCAGCTGCCGCACCCGCCACGTTCTGGTCGGACATCGCGTTCTCCTCTCCTACGGTTCTCCGCCGCCGGCTCCCCCGGCAGGCTCCTGCAGTCTCCGCACAGTCCCCGGGCCGGTTTCCGCGCTCCGTGCGGCCGCCGTACGCGGCCCCTCCCCGCGCCCCTCCGCGCGACCGGTCCCCAATGACCGGTCCGGACGACCGGTTCAGGGGCGGACGGCCGGTACGGATGTCACACCTCCGAGTTCACGGCGACGGTCTGGTAGCAGAGGAACTCCTCAAGCCCGGCGTGGCCGCCCTCACAGCCGACGCCACTGTGCTTGAGCCCGGCGAACGGCACCTGCGGCGTGTTCGGGGTGCCCGTGTTGACACCGACGATGCCCACCTCAAGCCTCTTGGCGAACTCCGTGGCCCGGTGGGTGTCGGGTCCGGAGACGTAACCGGCCAGCCCGTGCTCCAGGCGCCGGGTGGCGCTGAGGACCTCGTCGAGGTCGTCGTAGGCCAGCACCGCCAGGGCGGGGCCGAAGGACTCGCCCTGCACCGCCGGGGAGTCGAAGCCGGGATCGACGACCACCACGGGAGGGGCGAAGAATCCGTACCCGGGAGTCGGGCCGCCGAACCGGTGCACCCGTGCGCCGGACGCCTCGGCGCCCGCCGCCAGCTCGTCGATCCTGGCGGGGTCGCCGGGCAGCGCCAGCGGGCCGAGGGTGGTGGCGGGCTCAAGGGGGTCACCGAGCACGAGTGAGTCCGTCGCGGCGAGGAACGCGTCCAGGTAGTCGTCGAATCGGCGGCGCGGCAGCCAGACGTGGTTGGCCGCTATGCAGGACTGCCCGTTGTTTCGGTACTTCGCCACCATGAGCTGCTCGGTCGCCGACACGGGGTCGGTGCCCGGCAGGACGACGAAGGGGGCGTTGCCCCCCAGTTCGAGCACGGTCCGCTTCATTCCGGCGGCGGCCTGACCGGCGATCTTCATACCGACCGCCGTCGAACCGGTGAACGTGACCCCGCGGACCCGCCGATCGCGCATCCACGCCTCGTCCAGGACTCCGGCGGGCACCACGACGGTGTTCAGCACCCCGGCCGGAACGTGCCGATCGACGATCTCGGCCAGGGTGAGACCGGACAGGGGGGCGACCTGGGACGGTTTGAAGACGGCCGTGCACCCGGCGGCGAGCGCGGCGGCGATCTTACGGGCCGGGATGGAGAGGGGGAAGTTCCACGGGGTGACGACGGCGACGACACCGAGGGGACGCTGCCTGACGTGATGGGTGATGCCGGGGACCGTGCTCCAGGTGCGGCCGTGCCGGGCCGCCGCGGCGTCGGCGAACCAGCGGAGGAACCCGGCCGACATCCGGACCTCGGCCTCCGCCTCCGCCAGGCGCTTGCCGGTCTCGCGGCTGATCACGATGGCGAGGTCCCTGGCCGTGTCCCGCCGGACGAGATCGTCGGCGATCCGCCGCAGTGAGGCGGCGCGGGCGTCGTCCGCCAGGTCCTGCCACCCGGTCAGGGCCGCGTCCGCGGCGTCCACGGCCCGGCGGGCCTCGGTGAGCCCGCCGCCGACCACGCGGGCGAACTCGGTACCGGTCGCCGGCTCGTGGACCACGACCGGCCACGGCTCTTCGGGGTCGGCTACGCGCCCCGCGATCCGCAGTGCGCTCTGGGCTTGCATGGAAACGGTCACGGCTGCTCCTCGCAGATGTCCAGGGCCTCGGGGACGAGCTCGGCACCGAGCCCCGGGCCGTCGGGAATGACGATCCGTCCCGCCACCGGGACGGGGGGGTTGACGATCAGCGGATCGCGGAGCGGGTTCTCACGGACGTCGTACTCGACCGTGGTGACCGCCGGTGACCACGCGGCCAGCTGGAGCGTGGCGAGGAGTCCCACCGCGCCGCCGTACAGGTGCGGGGCCACCGCCGTGCCGTACGCCTCCGCGATCCGGCACACGGCGAGGGCCTCCGACAGTCCGCCCATCTTCGTGATGTCCGGCTGGATCATCGCGATCGCCGGCGAGGCGGCGAAGCGGGCGAACTCCCGCCGTCCGTAGATGTTCTCGCCGGTCGCGATCCGCCACCCGGTGCGCCGGTGCAGGGCTTCGAGGTCGTCGAGGTCGTTGCCTCGCAGGGGCTCCTCGACCCATTCCACCCCGAACTCGTCGAGGATCGGCGCCATCGCCACCGCCTCATCGAGTGTCCACGCCTGGTTGGCGTCGACGGATATCTCGGCTTCCGGCCCCACCTCGGTCCTGATCTCGGCCAGGTTGGCGGCGTCGCGGTCCCGGCCGAAGCCGACCTTCACCTTCATCGCCCCAAATCCGGCCTTGCCCACGCCCCGGGCCTGTTCTCCCACGTCCTCGGGGCCCAGGCTGCTGGCGTACACCGGGATCTCGTCCCGGATCCGGCCGCCGCCGCAGGAGGCGATGGAGACGCCGGCCTCCTGGGCGTGAAGGTCCCACAGCGCCACGTCCACGGCGCTGATGGCCTGCCATATCGGACCCGGCGCGCCCCACTGGCGCGCCAGTGGCTCCAGTCGCCTCACCAGCAGCTCGCCGATCCTGCCGATCTCGCGCGCGTCCGCCCCGACGACCAGCGGCAGCACACCGTGCCGAAGGGTGGCCAGCCGTTCCGCAGGGGCCCAGGACGGGAAGTTGGCCCAGCTCTCGCCGCGTCCCGTCCGGCCGTCCGCGGTGCGCAGTTCGAGCAGGATCGTGGTCCGGCAGGCCAGCGGCGCGAACGACATGGCGATCCCGTCCGTGACCTGCCCGCGCAGAACGCGGACCCGCGCATCGACAACATGTGCTCCCGTTCGGCGGGAACCGTCGAGGAGGTTCATGGCACGTGATGCTCCTTCGTCTGTCGGGCGTTCGCGGCGGGGATCACCGGCGACGGTGAGCGGCCGGGATCACCGGCGGTGGCAAAGTGGTCATTGACAGCTCTTGGCTCAGAAATGCATTCTACATGTAACATGGAGCATGCAATGTGGTCGAGGGGTTCCGATTCAGCGGATGCTGGAGGGGGGCCCAGACGGGCGCCACCACCCCACGACGGGGCATGCTCCCCCTGCGGACCTGGGAAGGTAATGGTGTCCGGTGACTCATCCGGTGACTCATAAGTCGTCCATCAGGACAGTCGTAACCGCATGCATGGCCGGCAGTGCGGTGGAGTGGTACGACTTCTTCCTCTACGGCATCGCCTCGGCCACGGTGCTCAACAAGCTCTTCTTCCCCAACTTCGACGCCGGCGTTGGAACGATCTTGTCGTTCTCCACGTTCTTCGTCGGGTTCATCGCCCGCCCCCTGGGCGGTTTGATCTCCGGCCACTTCGGCGACAAGATGGGGCGCAAGTCGATCCTGGTGATCACCATGGTCGCGATGGGCGCGGGCACCTTCCTGATGGGGTGTCTCCCCACCTACTCCTCCATCGGGATCCTCGCCCCGATCATGCTGGTCTTCCTCCGCTTCGTGCAGGGACTCGCCGTCGGCGGTGAGTGGGGCGGCGCCTCGGTGATGACCATCGAGCACGCCCCGCCGGACAAGCGCGGCCTCTACGGAGGTCTGCTGGCCGCCGGCTCGTCGATCGGCCTGCTGCTGGCCAACGCCATCTTCCTGCTCAGCTCCAAGCTCACCCAGGACGACTTCCTCGTCTGGGGCTGGCGCATCCCCTTCCTGGTGAGCATCGTCCTCGTCGGCATCGGCTACTACATCCGCCGCCGCCTGGACGAGACCCCGGCGTTCACCTCCGCCGAGAGCCGGCAGGCGACCTCGCGGATGCCCTTCGTCACGCTGCTGCGCACCAACCCCAAGGTGATGCTCCAGGCCATGGGCGCCAAGGTCGGCGAGGCGGCCCAGTTCAACATCTTCGTCGTCTTCGGCCTCAGCGCGATCGCGATCTACCAGGTCGAGCGGGACACCTACCTGGTCGGCACGATGATCGCGGCGGCGATCTCACTGGCCACCGTGCCGTTCGCCGGGGCCCTGTCGGACCGGTACGGCCGCAAGAAGATCTACTGCATCGGACTCATCGCGCTGATCGGCCTGGCCTTCGGGTTCTTCCCGCTCGTCTCGGTGGGCGCGGACTGGGCGGTGTACCTCGCGATCACCCTGAGCTTCGCGGGAGTGGGAGCCGCCACGGCGGGTATTCAACCGACCCTGTTCTCCGAGATGTTCAGCACCGACGTCCGCTACACGGGCGCGTCCGTCGGATACCAGTGGGGCGGGACGATCGGCGGCGGAACCGCGCCCCTGGTCGCCACCGCGCTGATGCAGGCGACCGGCTCGGCGATCTGGATCGCGGTGTACGCGGCCGGACTCGCGATCATCAGCCTCATCTCGGTGGCCACCACCCAGGAGACGTTCCGGAAGGACCTGAACGCCGCCGACGCCAGAACGCCGAGGCCCTCCGCCACCCTTGACACCTCGAAGGGAACACGGTGACCCCTGATCGCGAAGCGACCCTCGGCGCCGGAACCAAGCCGGGCGCCCTGAGCCCCGACGAACTGTCGGAGTTCCTCGCCCGCCCGCTCATCGCCAGGGTCGCCTCCGTCCGAGCGGACCAGTTTCCCCACATAACCCCAATGTGGTTTGAGTGGGACGCCGGGCGCGTCTGGGTCATCAGCCGCTCGCGCTCGGCGATCGCCGAGCATGTCCGGGAGAACCCCCGGGTATGCGTCTCGATCGCCAGCGACGAGCTGCCCTACACCCGTGTGACGATCCGCGGCCATGCCGAGATCATGAACCCGGACGGGGCGGACGACGAGTGGGTCGCCCGGCTGCACACGATGACCGGCCGTTATGTCGGCACGGTGGACAGCGGCTACGCCGACCGCACCGAGCGGTTCCCGCGCTGGCTCATCGCCGTCACACCGCTGAACCTCACGTCCTGGCGCGGCGGCGGCTGGGCCAAGAGATACCTCAAGGACACGAAGGACGGTGAAGTCGGCGATGCGTGAGCAGGCCGGGCTGCTCGACCTGCTCACCGACCTGGTCGCGGCGCGCAGCGTCAACCCCCCGGGCGACGAACTCCAGGCCGCCCGCGTCCTTGAGGCGCACCTTCGGGCGGGCGGCCTGGAGGCGGACGTCCAGGAGTTCGGTCCCGGCCGGGCGAACCTGATCGCCCGGACGGGCGACCCCGGCGCGGGCCGCCGGCTCGTACTCTGCTCGCACCTCGACGTCGTGCCCGCGGGGGACGGCTGGAGCGGCGACCCCTTCCGGCTGACCCGCTCCGGCGACCGGCTGGAAGGGCGCGGGGTCTGCGACGCCAAGGGGCAGGTCGCGGCCATGACGCGGGCGTTCATGCGGCTGGCCGCCCGGCCCCGGCTCGGCGGCGAGGTCGTTCTCGCCGCGGTCGGCGGTGAGGAGGCCGGAGCCACCGGGGCCAAGGCGCTGGTGGAGAGCGGGTTCACCGGCGACGCCGTTGTCATCGGCGAGCCGACCGACATGCGGGTGTGCACGGCCCACAAGGGGCGGGCCGAGATCACGGTGCGCGTCACCGGCACCGGAGGGCACGCCGCCGCCGTACGCGAGCTCACCCCGCCGACCGCGCACCTGCCGGAGGTCCTCCTGCGGCTGGAGCGGCTCGCCGACGAACTGGCCACCAGACCCCATCCGCTGCTCGGCCCGCCGACCCTGGCGGTCACCCGCGTGACCGCGCACGGGGCGAACACGGCCACCGTCCCGGAGGAGGCCACGCTGGTCCTGGACCGGCGGCTCGTGCCCGGAGAGTCCCACGACCAGGCGCACGAGCAGGTACGGCGGGCGCTGGACGGCCTGGCGGGCGTCGTGGTGCGGACCCGGCCGGGCGCGTCCCCCGCCGAGCAGGACGCCGGCCACCCCCTGGTGGCCGCCGCCCGTTCGGCCACCGGCTCGGACGTCACCGGCGGGATCGGGTTCCCGGCCACCTGCGACCAGTATGTCTTCGCCAGGACGGGCGCCGCCTGCGTGGTGCTCGGCCCGGGAGACCTCCGGAGGAACCGGGCCCACGCCGCCGGGGAGCACATCACGCTGGGATCGCTGATGAGGGCGTCGGCGGTCTACGAACACCTGGCCCTGACCTATCTGAACGGCGCCGTTCCCGGCGAGACCGTCCCCGGAGATCCGGGCGAGACCGCCTCCGGGAGTCCGGGCGGCACCGGGCCGGAGACCCCGGGCGAGACCACGCCCGAGACGGCATAGGAGATCTGGAGATTCTGGAGATGACGGCAATGAACCCCGAGGAGCCACTGCTCATGGTGCCCGGCCCGGTTCCGGTGGCCGCCGAGGTTCTCGCCGCGGCGGCGCTGCCTCCGGTGTTCCACCACGCCCCCGGCTACTACCGGCTGTTCGACGAGACCCGGGCGATGCTGGCCGAGATCCTGGGCTGCGCGGGTTCCGTGGAGATCCTGCCCGGTGGTGGCCGCCTTGGGCTGGAGGCGGCGATCCGGACCAGCGTGGGCCCCGGCGACCGGGTACTCCTCTGTTCCAACGGCTTCTTCGCCGGCTGGCTGGAGCAGATCGCCCGCCGTACCGGCGCGGCCGTCGACGTGGTGTCGGAGCCGCCCGGATCACCCGCCGACGCGGCGGCCGTACGGGCCGCCCTGGACGAGGCGCACCGGGAAGGGCGCCCGTACCGGCTGGTCCTCGTCGTCCACTGCGAGACCGCCACCGGCACGGTGACGCCGCTGCGCCCGCTCGGGGAGGCCTGCCGCGAGTACGGTGCCCTCCTGCTGGCGGACGCCGTCTCCTCGGCCGGTGTCATCCCCCTCGACATGGAGTCCGACCTCGTCGACCTGTGCGGAACGGCCTCCCAGAAGGGGCTCGGCTCCCTGATGGGGCTGTCGATCGTCGGGATCGGGGCGCGGGCCCGCGCCGCGTGGGCCGAGGAGTCCCGGGCGACGTGTGACAGCTTCGCCCTCGACCTCACCCGGTGGCGGGCGCGGCCCGACGCCCCGACCGCCGGATATCCCGTGGTTCCGGCCCCCTCGCTCGTCCGGGCGCTGCACCGCGCCGTCCGCCTGCTGCTCGACGAGAAGCCGGAGGCCCGCTTCGCGCGGCACGACGCCGCCGCGGCGGCCGTCCGCGACGTGCTGCGGGGCGCGGGCCTGAAGCTGTTCGGCGACTCGCCGACGTCCGGGCTGACCACGATCGAGATGCCCGCGGGGCTGTCGGCGATCCGGCTCCAGCGGCGGATCCGCGACGAGCACGGGGTGCTCGTCGCCACCGGGATGGGCGCCGACGCCGACCGGCTCCTGCGGATCTCGCACATGGGCCTGCAGGCCCGCAGGCAGCCTCTGGAGCGGACGCTGCGAGCGGTGTTCGACGCCCTGGCCGACGAGGGGGCGTCCGCGGTGAGCGGCGCTCCGGTGAACACGGCTCAGGTGAACACGGTCGTCGACCTGCCGGACCTCGACATCGCCGGGACGGGCGCGTGATCGACGGCCACACCCACGCGATCTCCGCCGCCCGCCGGGCGGCCGGCCCCATCCCCGGCGGCATCGAGATCCCGCCCCGGTGCACCGCGGAGGACCTGCTCGGCACGCTCGACGCGCACGCCGTCGACCGGGCGGTCGTCGTCGGCGTCGTCGAGGACGAGCCCTACCTCGCCCGGTCCCTGCGGCGCCACCACGACCGGCTGTTCGGTGTCGGCCTGCTGCGCCCGGAGTCCACGGCGGACCCGGTGGACGAGCTGCGACGCCAAATCGACGAGGTCGGCGTGCGCGGGATCCGGCTGCGCGGTCTGGGCCCGGCCGGAGCATCCGACGCCGAGGCGCTGCCGCTGTTCCCGCTGCTGCTCCGGCTGGAGGAGCAGCGCCTGCCGCTGTGGCTGCTCGCCGGGGACGACCAGCGGTCACTGCTCGCCCGGGTCCTGGATCTCGTTCCCGGGCTGACCGTGGTGCTGAACCACTTCGGAGCGGCCCCCGCCCGGCACCGCACCGGTGAGACCGGCCCGCCGCGCCTGGCACCCGTCGACGACGAGCGGATCGCCCAGGTGTGCGCGCTGGCCCGGCACCCCAACGTCCACGTCCTGCTCTCCGGGCAGTACGCCCTGAGCGCCGGCGGGCCTCCCCACGACGACCTCGTCACGGCCGCACGGTCACTCCACGGGGCGTACGGGGCCCGGCGACTGATCTGGGGGTCGGACTTCCCCTTCGTCGCGGGGGCGGACTACGCGGCCCAGCGCGACTGGGTGGACCTGGCGCTGCCGTACCTGCCGGACGTGGACCGCGAGTCCGTGCTGGGCGGCAACGTCGCCCGGCTGTTCCCCGGCTGACCGCCGGGCACCGTCCGCGCTGACGGACCGGTCTACACCCTTGTGTGCACGGCGGACCTCCCCACCGGAGGAATCGTCCGTTCCAAGATGATGAGATGGAGGGCATGAGACGGGACGACGCGCTGTGGGCCGCGCTGTGCTTCGCCGGCGGTCTTGTCCTGCTCGCCGCGGGTGCCCACCTCACCCGCCCGACCCCCGCCTATCTTCTCGTCGGACCGCTGCTGATCGGCTGTCTCGGCGTCGCGGTACGGCGGAGCTCACCGGTGGCCGCCCTCGGGCTGGGCCTCGTCGCCATCGTGACGGACTTACTGGCGGGGCCGTCCATGGCCACGATTCTGGTCTTCACCGACAACCTCTACGCGCCCACCAGGTACGGCCCGGCCAGGCTGGGCAGGTGGCTGCTCGGCTGCACCACGGCCTTCGCCGTCATCGGCGGGACCGTGGCCGGGTTCATCCGCCAGGACCTGGGCCTGCTCGCGGTAACCGTCGTCCAGCTCGGCCTGATCGGAACCACCCCCGTCCTGACCGGGATGTTCATGAAGCAGCTCCAGGACCAGGCCGAGTCCGAGCGGGCCAGGGCCGAGCAGGTGGCGCGACTGGCGGAGCTGGACCGGCGGGCGGCGGTGAACGCCGAGCGGACCCGGATGGCCCGGGAACTGCACGACATGATCGCCAACCACTTCAGCGCGATCGCCATCCAGTCCACGGCCGTGCTCTCCCGGGACGACCTCGACGCGCGGACCGTACACGGCGTCCTGACGTCGATCCGCGAGAACAGTCTCCAGGGCATGACCGAGATGCGGGCCATGATCGGGCTGCTCCGGCAGGACGGTGAGGAGGCCGAGGCGACGCGGCTGCGGCTGACCGAGGCGGACGACCTGGCGGCGCGGGCGCGGGAGGCCGGACTGGAGGTACGGCTGCGCGTGAACGGCGAGGCCCGGGAGTTGCCCGCCTCGGTGGACCTCGCCGGATACCGGATCGTCCAGGAGTCGCTGACCAACGCGCTCAAGCACGGCGACGGGATCGCCGACGTGGTGATCGGTTACCGGCCGGCCCTGGTCACGCTGACCGTGGACACCCCGGCCGACGACGCGGGGCGAGAGCCCTCGGCCGTGCGTGGGACGGTCTCCGGCGTCGAGCGGGGGCTCCCCGGCACCCGGGAGGCGATCCCCGGCGCGGACCGGGCACGTTCCGGCACCCGGGGGACACTCACCGGCGCGGAACCGGCGATTCCCGGCGCGGGAGCCGGGATCATCGGCATGCGGGAACGGGCCGCGCTGGTCGGCGGCGTCTGCGAGGCCGGGCCGTACGGCGACGGCTGGCGTGTCCACGCCGAACTACCCACCGGGGAGATCTCATGACCGTCCGAGTCCTCGTCGCGGACGACCACGCGGCGGTCCGTGCCGGAATCGTCCTCATCCTCGACGGCCACGAGGACATCGAGGTCGTCGGGGAGGCCGCGGACGGTGAGCAGGCCGTGACCATGGCTCTCGAACTACGGCCCGACGTGGTGTTGATGGACATCCGGATGCCGAAGCTGGACGGGATCTCCGCGACCCGCCGGCTCAGCGGGGTGTCCGACGTGCTGATCCTGACCACCTTCGACCTCGACGAATACGTCTTCGGCGCGTTGCGGGCCGGGGCCGCCGGATTCCTGCTCAAGAACACCGACGCCGCCGCGCTGGTGGAGGCGGTGCGGGTGGTGGCCCGGGGGGACGGGTTGATCGCACCCTCGGTCACCAGGCGGCTGATCTCGGCCTTCGGCGCGGCGGTTCCGGAGCGCAGGCCGTATGAGATCGGCGGTCTGACCCCGCGCGAGCGCGAGGTGCTGGCGTGCGTCGGGCGGGGCCTGTCGAACGCGGAGATCTCCGCCGAGCTGGACATGGCGGAGGCGACCACGAAGACCCACGTCAGCAGGTTGCTGAACAAGCTGGGCCTCCGCAGCCGGGTCCAGGCCGCGATCCTGGCCCAGGACCTCCCGCCGAGCGGTGGAACCCGGAAACGGGGTCCCGGCAGCAATGGGGCGGAACCCAGCGGGGCTTGACCGGTGGGGGTGACGGCCGTGGCCGAGACCGCCAGGCGTCCTCCAACCTCAAACAACCCCAGGTCATGGGTGGGTTCGTTGGATTCCGCTCCATTGCTGTCGAGACCCCGGGACAGCCCGAGGGCCCTTCCCTGGAAAGGGGAAGGGCCCTCGGGGGGTGGGGGATCGCCGGGAGTTTAGTACTGGCTGGTCACGGTGACACCGCTGAAGGCGGTGGCGGCGTGCAGGCTGATGTAGTGGTAGCCGGCGGCCGGGTTGGTGATGGTCAGGGTCTCGGCGTTGCCGGCCGCGACGGAGCGCTTGGTGTAGTTGCTGGTGGTGGCCCAGGTGCTGGGGCTGTAGTACAGGTTCGCGTTACCGGTACCGCCAGAGGTGATGATCTTCAGCTGGGTGGTTCCGGCCGGGACGTTGAGGTAGAAGTAGGCGTAGTTGCCGGCGGTCGCCGTGGCGTTGCTCCGGCTGCAGTTCTTACCGAGCACCCGGGTGTCGGCGCCGGGGCACACGGTCCCGGTCGGAGTCACCGTCGGGGTCGCGGTGGGGGTCGGAGTCGGGGTCGCGGTCGGGGTCACCGTCGGGGTCGCGGTGGGGGTGGGAGTGGGGGTCGCCGTCGGGGTCGGGTTCGGGGTCGGCGTCGGGATGACGGAGCAGGAACCGCTGGCGCAGGCCGTCAGCCAGTTGCTCCAGTCGGTGTTGTAGTTCAGGCCGGTCAGGAAGGTGCGGGCCGCGTTCCAGTTACCGGCGCGGTAGTAACCCAGGAGGGTGGTGACGTCGGAGGGGTGCTTCTCCAGCATGTACCGCACGGCCAGGTAGCCCCAGCGGTAGATGCGGGTGGTGTCGTCGTTGTAGGTGGTGTCGAAGAGCTCGCGCAGGGTGTAGGTCTTCTTGGCCGCCTCGGTGATCGCAGCGGTGTAGACCTCCTTGCGGTAGGAGTAGGAGACGTACTCGGCGAAGCCCTCGATCCACCAGATGGTCGGGGTCGTGATGCCGGCGTCGAAGTCGCCGTACATGTTGAACCGGCCGTCGAGGTAGTGCGTGTACTCGTGGTTCAGGTTCCAGATCGCGAAGGTCGGGCGGAGCCACTCGGCCTCGTAGGCGATGAACCTCGGCTGGTTGCCGGCGACGGCGGGGTTGCCCTCCAGGTACATGCCACCGTTGTTGGTGTCGATCCCGTAGAGGATGCCCGCGTAGGTGCCGTAGTCGGAGCTGGAGTTGAAGACGATCACTTCCAGGGCGGTGTTGAGGTCGCTGGCGACCGGTCCGCCGTCCCTGACGATGTTGTGGAAGAACGCGTCCTGGTTGGCCAGGCTGCTGCAGCTCTCGCTGAACTGGGCCGCGGTCATGTCCTGGGCCAGGATCCGCAGGGTGGAGCTGCAGGTGTGGCTGAGCGGCAGGGCGACGGCCTTGACCTTGGCCTGCAGGTCACAGGTGCCGAAGTAGGAGCAGTTCGCCTTGTCGTACGTGTCGGTCATCTCGGCGACGCCCACCCAGAGCTGAGCGGTGTTGCCCCTGATGTCGCTGCGGTCGAGCAGGGCCTTGGCCAGCGGGCGGACCTTGCTCTTGAGGCCGGCGTACTGCAGGAAGCGGCCCAGCTCACGACCGGCGTTGGAGGTGAGGAAGTCGTTGTCGGTGCCCAGCAGCGCCATGTTGTTGTTGGCGAAGCTGTAAAGGGTGTCGACGACGCTGGGGTCGCTCTGAACCAGGGTGACGAACTCGGGCACCTGGTGACCGCGGAACAGCACGGTGTAGACGCCGTTGACGGCGTTACGCATGTACCAGTACTGGTTGTAGGAGGTGTTGTAGGCGTTGAGCAGCCGCTTCACCACGTAGAGGTAGCGGGCGTTCTCCTCGGCGCTGTCGATGAGGGTGACGGCCTCGGACAGGATCTCGCCGTTGGCCTCGTTGACGTCGCTGGAGCGGCCGTTGGCGTAGAACGCGTCCAGCGCGGAGCGGATCGCGGTCTTGAGGCCGGCGCCGTAGGTGCCGACGGTGCTCGGGTAGTACCAGTGCACGTAGTAGCCGGCCCGCAGGTACATCACCAGTTGCAGGGTGCTGTCGCTGTTGTCACCGGTGTAGTAGAGCGCGTTGTCGCGCAGCGCGTAGGCCACGCTGGTCATCTGCGACTCGCGGAACGCGGCGGAGGCGTTGCCCCCGGTGAGGCCGAACAGCGTGTTGATGCAGTCGGAGGTGGAGCCCTTGATCGCGGTGACCAGAGCGCTGCCGGTGCGGCTGGTGAAGTCGGAGACGTTACACGCCGCCGCCGCGGCCTTGGCCATCGACTGAGCCGACTTCGCCTTCTTCGCCGCGTTGGGGACGGCGCTCGGGGTGTCGTAGTCGCGCTTGAACTCGTCGGTGGAGGACGTCAGAGGCGGACGCTCCTTGACGGGTATCCGTTCGCGTTCGGCATGGGAGGGAGGCGCGGTGAGCGAACCTGACACCTCATGCCCGGGCTTGGGGGCGGCGACCGCCGCTACCGCGCCGGAGCGGGACTCTGCCACACTCGCACCTGCGAGTGCCGCCTGGGTGGTAAGGCCCAGAGTGAGAGCCGCGGTGAGGAGAAGGGTGGTGCCGATGGAACGACGTGGGGGGGATGTCACTACTACTCCTGGGGAGCTGGAGCGGATCACCGATCTCCAGAGCTAGGCAACCGCTATCCGTTGTGTGCAATGTAAAATTGCACAGAAACAGGCAGCTACGGCAAGAATCAGCCGCTTCTTGTTCATCTTGTTACACACCCGCCCCTCCCGAGGGCGTAGGAAAAGATCTCGCCGACCCCGCGAGGCCGGGCGGGCGGAGAGTCGCGCCCCGGACACACAGGGTGGTCGCCACTCGCCGATCACACGGCCCTGAGCGCACAGGCCCCGCAGACCCCGTCGGACGGGGAAGACGATGAACCGGTCCGCACGGCTGCCCGGATAAGCGTTTGCCGGTGAAAAAGGACCAACGTCATCGAATGTTCAAATCACCACCCGAAGACTGTTCCCGGCTTCACACCTGAGCGTGCCGTACCTGGAAAATTCCCTCCCGTGGGATAGAAGAGAGCCGACACCGCACCCCGGGTGCCGACTAATCGGGATCTCCACGAGAGTGGGCCATCGCCCACACCAGGAAAGGATGATGAATGCGGAAACAGGAGTGGAAAGCCAGCCTTGTTCCGATTTTTGTCACAGCAACCGCATCATTTGCTCTGCTCTCCGCGCCGTCGGCACTCGCGCGGGCGGCGACCACATCCGGCGCGACGATCGCCGCCGAAAACACCGCGCCGGACGTCTGCAACAGGAGCTGGCACCGAGGGCGGAGCACCCAGGTCGAGGTCGTCACCAATGGAACACCACAGACGATCAGCGACACCAACTGGACCGACCTCACCTGTGGTTCGGTAACCGTCCAGGTGCCCAAGGGCACGGCGGCCCACCTCACGGTCTGGGTGAACGCCGAGATCCGGTGCAAGGGGCCGAGCGACACCGGCTGGTGTGGGGGCCGCGTCCTCGCCGACGGTCAGTTGCTCAAACCGAGCAACGATGACGGCAACGGCGACTTCGCCTGGGACACCGCGGAGCCCGGCACCTGGCGCTGGCACTCCGGTTCACTGATCCGCGCCGGAATCGTGAGATGCCCGGCGGGCAACGCCACCGCGAACTGCGACAAGAAAATCACAGTTCAGGTGATCAGTCCCAACTCGAACACGGACTTCTGGATCGACGACACCATTGTCCGAGCCGAACTGATCCGGGAATCGTAACCCCTGATCGAGGAGTCGTGGATCGGCCCGACGGCCTCTTGGGGAACGGCCCTGTCCGGATACGCCCCCTCCGGGAATCGCGCCCGGCGAACGGCCGACAATGTAAGGCACGGTAGAGCGGACCGGCCGAACCACCCACTCGAAGATCGGACAGGCCCTCTCCGGAAATTACAGGAGAGGGCCTCCGAGACCGTCGGCCCCACCCCGCCACCACACGCCGACAACCCGGCCGACTCCCGCGCCCAGACACGGCCCTCCCGGACCCGGCGGGCGGTCAGCGCCCCAGCCTCCGCAGGCAGTGCCGGAGGCTGAGCACCGAGACCAGCCCGGCACCGCCGAGCAGCACCGCGACCAGCGAGGTCCGCACCACGAGATAGGTCTGCACGCTCTGACTGAGCAGCAGCCAGAGGCTCAGTGAGGCGTTGAGGAACTGCACGCCGCCCCACAGCACCGACTGCCACACGAAGAAACGGCGCATGCGGGGATGTCCCAGAACGTGCTCGGGGAGCGGGAGCAGGTCGGTCGCGACCCGCTGGATCAGCGGCCGGCGCAGCGGCGCGGTGAACAGGAAGCCCATGCTCACGCAGAACACCCCGAGACAGGGCTGCAGGAAGAACAGGACCGGGCTCCCGGTCGCCCCGGCCAGCACCGCCCGGACCGTGACCGTCCCGGCCGCCAGGAGCACGGTGCCGGGCACCGGCGTGCCCTTGGCCAGCCGCCACGCGATGCCGCCGTAGACCCACGTCACCGCCACGGCCAGCGCGCCGTACAGGCCGAGGAACACCAGCCCGGCGTAGAAGACGGCGACGGGGAGGACCATGCCCTCCAGCACCCGGGGGGTGGCGTGCCGCAGCAGCGCGCCGAGACGGGGAAGGGTGACCGGAGCCGTCTGAGGCGGCAGGAGCACGGTCATCGGGCATGGGCTCCGGAGGTGATGGAACGGTCCGGGGAGACGGATCCATCCGACCGTACGCGATGTCCGGAGTGTCGGACAGACTTTCCAGAACATCGCCGATCGAGCGGTCCGGGCACCTTACTACGGTCAACGGCGCACTCGGGGAACGGGGCAGTGCGTACGGTGCCTAACCTTGGAGGCGTGTACCGCTTCCTGCTGACTCCCCGATGGCTCACGCTCCACGTGGTGGTGCTGCTGGTCATCCCCGCCTTCGTGTTCCTGGGCCGGTGGCAGTTCGGGCGTTACGAGGAGCGGTCGACCAGCAGCCACCGGATCACCGCCAACCTCTCGGCCGCTCCGGTCCCCGTGGAGGAGCTGACCACGCCCGGTGGCGGCGTGCGCGTCCAGGACGGATACCGGACGGTGACGGCCACCGGCACCTTCGACACGGCCCACCAGCTGCTGGTCCGCCGCCGCACCCAGAACAGCGCGGTCGGCTTCTACGTGCTCACCCCGCTGGAGACCGGCAACGGCCAGGCGGTGCTGGTGAACCGGGGCTGGGTCAAGGCGGGCGCCACGGCCGACGCCCTCCCTGCGGTCCCCGCGCCGAGCCCGGGACAGGTGACTGTCACCGGCAGGCTACGGCCCAGCGAGACCGAGGAGTCCTCGGGGATCCGCGACCGGCAGGGCCTTCCCCCGGGCCAGGTCCTGCTGATCAGCACCGAGACGATCGGGCGGGGCCTGCCGTACAGGCTCCTCGGCGGATACGTGGAGCTGACCGGGCAGTCGCCGAAGGCCGCCGAGGCGCCGGCCCCGGTGCTTGAGCCGGACGTCGGCGGAGGCGGCGGGCTCAACCTGGCGTACGGCGTGCAGTGGTGGCTGTTCATCGGGATCGCGATCGGCGGCTGGGCGCTGCTGATCCGCAGGGAGGCCGCCGACCTGCGGGAGGCGGCGTCCGGGAAAGACCGGCCGGAACCCGTCGACGCCCAGTCTGACTAGCCGAGGAGCCGGCCCGCGAGTTCGCCGACGGCCACCGCGGCGGCCATCGCGGCGAAGGACAGCGCGACCGACGTCAGGCAGCCCATTCCACCGCTCAACCGTTCGCGCGGTTTCGGCAGCCGCCCGTGCCGATACCAGAGCGGCCGGGGTTCAAGCAGCAGGAACAGGATCGCGCCGATCTGGCCGACGGTGAACATCCAGAACCACGCCCACCGGTTCCCCAGCCGGGGCGTCGAGCCAAGCATGATCAGGAAGGTCAGCACCCAGGCCAAGGCGACCCACCGGACGTCGCTCTGGACAGGTGCCCGAAACGGCCAGGAGGGGAAGATCCCTCCCCGGTCGGCATCTTGGGGTTCCGCCAGGGTCACCCTGGAGACGGTCGCGCGGGTCTCGTTCCGGAACCGTTCGACGGTGTAGGCCCGCCCACCTTCGTGGACCGGCAGCGTGTCGATCCCGTACCAGATCAGCGGCCCCTCGGACCACGTCAGCCGGCGGACATCCCCCGAGTCCTCCTCGTAGACGACGGCGGAGACCCGGCCGGCGGACACCGCGGCGCGGAACTCGTCCAGGGTCCGGGGCAAGGACGTCAGGCTCAGCGTCGCGGCGAGAGCCCCCCAGAGCAGCACCAGCAGCAGCACGATCCGGATGACGGTCCCGGCGATCCACCAGCCTTTGCGCACCTCGCCCACGGCCACAGTCATACCTTTTTACTACCTCATTGTCAGGCATTGACCATACCCAGCCCGAAAAGAAGCGCCACGGCGAGCGCGAACCCCCGCGTCCCGTCGAGCCTGACCCGCACGGGCAGCACCTCGTACGGCCCACGCCACAGCGGATACGGCTCCAGCAGCACATAGAGCCACGACCCGCCGACCAGGAACATCCAGAACCACGCCCACCGGGTGGCGTAGCGGTGGTCCCGGCGGGTGAGCATCAGCAGCCAGGCCAGCACCTCGGCCGCCACCGCGAACGGCGCGAACGGCTCCCACCAGCGCGCGTACGCGGGCGAGCCCAGGCTCAGCCCGAGACCGTCGGAGCGCACGATCTCCACCGCCGGGTCGGCGGCGGCCCAGACCCGGACCAGGAACGCCTCCTGGCGGCGCTCCAGCGCCTCGGGGACGAGCCGGGTGGTCCGCGGGTCCCAGACGTCGCCGGGCTGGTCGAAGCGGGCCTGGCTCCAGGAGAGCGGGCCTGCCGACCAGGTCAGGGTGCCGTAGGCGGGCCAGTTCCGGTCGTAGACCACCTTGGTCACGCCACCCGCGCGCAGGTCGCCGAGGAGCTCCTCGGCGTCGCGCAGGGCGGGATCCCGGTTCAGGTGGACCACCACGGTGGACAGTGCCAGGATGAACAGCAGCGTCAGGCGCGCGCCGTACGGGACGCCCCTCCACACCGGAACCACGGTCCGAACGTCCTGCGTTTCCGGCATTGTCCGTCCCCCATCGCGAGATACCCGCCGTTCGACAGGGTAGGGCGCGCGGCCTGACGGGGCGCACGTCCGGGGCTGGAGACACCCCGGGGCGAGCGCACCCTCCGGGCGGGGCGTCCCAGACCGAAACATCTCCGGGACAGAGACACGCCCGGGCCGGAAACACCTTAGGAAGGAAACACATCCGGGCCGAAAACAGGTGAAAAACGGAAACGTCCGAGGGACCGCTCCGGGACGGCGGTTTCCAGACGGATCCACCCCGCGGGGGCGGCGATTCTCCCCCTCCGGTAGTCCCGGGGCACGCGCGGTGGACCTCAGAGAGACCAAGCGGATATCTTGCAGGTTGTTCAGTGTGATGTCAGCAACGTACGGTTTACTGCGTGACTACGCCGCTGCTGCCCGACCCCGAGCCACGGCGGCGGGACTTTGTGATCATCTCGGCCGACGACCATCTGATCGAGCCGCCTGACATGTTCAAGGACCGGCTCCCGGCGAAATACGCCGACCTCGCCCCCAAGGTGGTGGAGACCGACTCCGGTCACCAGGTCTGGCGGTACGGCGGGGCCACCTACCCCTGCGCCGGGCTCGACGTGGGCGCCGGTCTGCCCCGTGCGCAGTGGACGCTCGACCCGGTGCGGTTCGAGCACATGCGGCCGGGCTGCCACGACATCGACGCCCGGATCGAGGACATGGACCTCGCCGGGATCTGGGCGGCCCTGTGCTTCCCCGGCATGCTGGCCGGGCAGTCCGGGATGATCTTCGCCAAGACCCGTGACCAGGAGATGGGCCTGGCGATAATGCGGGCGTGGAACGACTGGCACGTGGACGTCTGGGCGGGCACCTACCCCGAGCGGATCATCGCCCTGCAGCTCCCCTGGCTGACCGACCCCGACATCGCGGCCAAGGAGATCAGGGACAACGCCAACCGGGGTTTCAAGGCCGTGCTCTTCCCCGAGTTCCCCACCCGGCTCCGCCTGCCGTCGATCCACAGCGACCACTGGGACCCGTTCTTCCAGGCGTGCGAGGAGACCGGCACCGTCATCTGCCTGCACACCGGCTCGGGATCGTGGACGCCGGTGCCGTCCACGGACACCCCGATCGAGGCGATCACCACGCTGATGCCGGCGAGCGCGATGTTCGCCTGCGCCGACTGGCTCTGGTCGGGGGTGCCGCTGCGCTTCCCCGCGCTGCGGATCCTGATCGTGGAGGGTGGGGTCGGCTGGCTGCCGATGCTGGCCGAGCGGGCCGACTACTCCCTGGACCACCCGGTGGCGGGCGAGACCTCCTGGGAGGGCGGCCTGAAACCCAGCGAGGTGCTGCGCCGCAACTTCTTCTTCGGCACGCTCAACGACCACGCGCTGTCGGGCGTGCGGTTCGCCGTGGGCCTGGAGCACGTGCTGCTGGAGAGCGGATATCCGCACTCCGACTCCACCTGGCCCGACACCCAGCAGGCCGTCACGGCGAACCTGGGCAACCTGCCGCCCGCCGACATCGCCCGGGTGGCCTACGGCAACGCCGCCCGCCTGTTCGGCCACCCACTGCCCTCCCGCGCCTGGCTCAGGATGGAAAAGCTCTGACCTGCTGCTCCTGCCTCCGCTGCCAGTCGACATAGCGCCCGCTCTCGCCGAGCAGCGACCCCATCAGCCAGAGCAGGACACCGAAGTCGTCGGCCACCCCGATGACCATCAGGAAGTCCGGGATGACGTCGATCGGCGAGAGGATGTAGACCACGCCGAGCCCCATCATGGCCAGCCTGCTCCTGCCCATGCCGGGGTATCGCCCGCGCGTCACCGCGCCGATCATCTTGGGGATGGCGCGCAGCCGGGTGCCGAGACCGGGCGAACCCGGCCTCGTCACGTCCTTGTACGTCCGCCACGCCTGCGCCGCACGCGCCGCCTTTGCCATGGGGGAACCTCCTTGGGAGCACGTTCGCCTGACGGCGTCTTACCCCGCCGACTCACGATATAACGCGTGACGTCCGTACCGGGTTCCCCCAACGCGCCGCGATCCGCCGCGTCGCCGGGTGCGGGAAGGGGCGCGCGGCCTCGATCTGGGAGGCGATCCGGATGAGCAGATCCTCCCGGCCCGCCGCCGCCACCAGCTGGACTCCGACCGGCAGCCCGGCCGCGGTCCGATGGAGCGGCAGGGAGATCGCGGGCTGTCCGGTGGCGTTGACCGGCGAGGTGAAGGCCACAGCGCGGTTCGTACGGCCCCGCGCCATGCTGACGTCGTCGTCCGGCAGCCAGCCGAGGGGGAACGGCGCCACCCCCAGGGAGGGCGTGAGCAGCAGGTCGTACGACTCCCACCACCCGGCCATCCTGCGCCGGAACCCGTCGATCCAGTCGCGCGAGGCCACGTACTCGACCGCGCCGACCCCCCGGCCCGTCGCCTCCAGGATGCGGTTGCGTGTCTCCAGCTCGCCGGGGTCCACGGGCTTTCCACGCCATCGGCCGACGCCCTCCACCTCGGCGGCCAGATGAACCGCCACGACCGTGCCGAAGTGCAGCGCGAAGTCCTCCTCGGCGAGCGCGCCCGGGCCACCGGCCTCGACGTCGTGGCCCAGCGCCTCCAGCAGCCCGGCGGCGGCGCGCACGGCGGCCGCCGGCTCCGGGTCCACCGGAACCGTTCCGTCCGGGTGCTCGGTCAGGAAGCCGACCCGCAGCCGCCCCGGGTCCGCCCCGACCTCCTCGGCGAGGTGGCGCGGCCAGGCGGGCGCGCCGTACGGGTCGCCCGGCATCGTCCCGGCGATCGCGTCGAGGGTCGCCGCGCTGTCCCTGACCGTACGGCAGAGCATGCCCGCGACCGAGAACCCCGCCCACGCCTCGCCCATCGACGGCCCGTAGCTGACCCGCCCCCGGCTCGGCTTCAGCCCGACCAGGCCGCACATGCTCGCCGGAATCCGGATCGACCCGCCGCCGTCGCTGCCCGCGGCCACGGCGACCATCCCCGCCGCCACGGCCGCCGCCGACCCTCCGCTCGACCCGCCGACGCTGTAGCCGGGATCGTACGGATTGCGGGTCGCCCCGAACGCCCGAGGCTCCGTGGTGATCGCTGTGCCGAACTCCGGGGTGTTGGTCCGTCCCAGAATCGTGAACCCCGCCCGGCGCAGCCCGACCACCCCGTAGCCGTCCTGCGCCACCTCCACACCGTCGAGCGTGCGCGATCCCGCCCGGTACGGCTCCCCCGCCATACCCCAGCCCAGGTCCTTCAGCAGCGTCGGCACCCCGCGAAAGGGAGCGTCCGGCGGGAGCGCCCCGATCTCCGCCAGCGCCCGCTCGAACCTGCGGTGAACGACCGCGTTGATCTCCCCGTCATGCGTCTCGATCCTGGCGATCGCCGCCTCGGCGAGCTCCCTCGGAGAGACCTCCCCCTTCCGCACGGCCTCCGCCTGACCGACCGCGTCGAGCTCCAACACGTCGTCCAACGCCTCACTCCTCGCCGAAAACCGGATCCTCGTACGGTCCCCGCGATCGGGGGCTCTCCCCCCGGTGGAGGCGAGCACCGAGATGTTCCCGCCGCACATAATTCCGAATCCCCAGTCTGTCCGATGACCACGTCACCGCGGACGATGGGCGCGTCGGCCGTCCGGGAGCGCCAACCGGGTGGAGGCAGGCCGGAACCGCCGGCGGGCAACCGGCGGGACAGCCGGCGGAAGGTCGGCGGGACAGTCGGCGGGACGGTCGGCGGGACGGTCGTGGGAAGACCGCGGGAAGGGCTGACGGGAGAGCTGGCGAAGAGGCGGCGGAAGGGACGACATAGGCTCCCATTACCCCTCCGTGACCCTCTGTTAGATGTTAGAACGTTTATGTGACGAAGAACCGGCGGGGAAAGCGACGACAAGGACTATTGGCCGCGGCGGTGCTGGCGACCTGTATGGCCGCCCCGGCGCTGACCGGCACCGTTGTGGCGTCCGCCGATGTCCACGACTCTCCCGGCCGATGCCCGGAGACGGGCCAGGGCGGACCGTCCGTCAGCCTCTCCGTACCGGCGTGCGAAGAGACGGCTGTCCCGTTGCCCAAGCCGGGCTCCCCGGCTCCTGGAGAGGCGGAGAACGGGTCTTCCGGAGAGACCTGGGATGCCCGGACACCGGACGGCCGGAAGGTTCCGGACGATGGAAGGGCGCCCGCACAGTCACCACCCCCGCCCCCCGCCTCACCACCGGCCTCGCTCCGGCCCCCATCTCCACCCTCCGCACCCGGTTCCGAGACCGGGACAGGGGCTGAAGCAGGGGCAGGGATCGGAGCCGGGGCGGCAACGGCAACGGCAACGGCAACGGCAACGGCAACGGGGGCCGGCGCCCGAGTCGGAGCCGGGGCGGGAATCGAGGTAGGGACTGCGCCTCCGGCCAGGCCCGAAGCGCCGTCTGGGGAAGCGGGAATCGGGGCCGCGCTGGGAGTCGGGGTGGAAATCGGGCCCATATCCCCGCCGGCGCCCCCGTCCCCCTTCCCTTCCCCGTCCCCTTCCGCGTCCGCGTCTCCCTCCCCCTCCGGGACCGCGCCGTCGGACGGGTCCGGGTCGTCGTCGGGGGGCGAGTCACCCGGGGTTGAGCCGCCCGAGGACGAGTCGTCGTCCGGCTGTCACGCCGGATCGCTGGACTCGCTGCTCGGCCTGTCCGGTCACTGCGATCCACTGCCCCAGATCCTGAACCCCCTGTCCTGCCTGGGCATCCTCTCGGTGCTGCTGGGCTCCGACCCCTCATGCCACGAACCGGAACCGGCCGTCACGGGGACCGCGACCCCCAGCCCCAGCCCGACACCGACACCAACTCCCATCGTTACCCCCACCCCCACTCTCACGCCCGCTTCCACCCCAACCCCAACCCCAACACAGACACCAACGCCCACGCCCACGCCCACGCCCACGCCCACGGCGACACCTACACCGACGGTGTCCACACCCCAATCTCCCGGCCCTTCACCGTCCCCACCGGCGACTCCGGCGCCGCCCACGCCCCCTGTCGTCCGGCCACCGGCCCCCGCCCCTCCTCTTCCGGCCATCACGCCACCGGTGGCGGTGCCCGTACCGAGCCCGTCCCTGCCACCGGCCAGCCCGTCTCCGGTCGCCACGTCACCCGGGTTGCCGTTCGCCCTGCGGAAACAGCAGATCCTCGACCGCTTCGCCGAGCGGCGCCAGGGCACCGACCGCAAGCTGGTCATCCTGGTGCTCTTCACCGGCGTGATCTCGGTCACCGTGGTCGCCATGCTGAGCCGCAGGACACGCCGGTAGGGCCGGAGGGGAAGCAGGCGGGATCGGGGCGGGACCCGTCAAGGGCCGACCAGAGGGAAAAGGCTCGGCGGCAGGTGTTCTGCCGCCGAGCCTCTGGCGCGAGGTGGGGACGGTTCCCCGGAAGACCGGTTCGGGTTACCCCGTGGGAGACCGGTTCCCCGCCGGGGCCGGCTATCCGGCCGGGAACCGCACGGGGAACTGGGCGTCGATCTGGTCGTACTGCTGCTGCACGGCCACGAAGTCATCGGGCCCGATCGCGCTGAGACCGTTGAACGGATGGCTGATCAGCGTGATGAAGCCGATGCCGATGACGACCACGCTCACCCGGACCGCATCACCGATGATCGATACGCGCGTGGGCCTGGTCCCGGCCGTCCACGGCAGCACGATCACCAGCAGCCCGGAGATGATCATCGAGATCACGAAGATGCTCTCCAGCCCCGTGTTCGCGTCGTCCGCCCGGACCGAGCGGGCGTGAGCGACCTCGGAGGCATGGCTGGCGGCGTTCTGCAGGAGAGTCTTGCTCTCGTCGCCGAACGGCCGGAGCCGGATCACCTGCGCACGCATGTCCTCAAGCAGCTTCGTGGGGACCGGGGACAGTTCGCCCCGTGTCATGAGCGGCCAGTCGAGGGACGCGCTCTTGGCGGAGTAGTCCCTGATCTGAGCCCGGATCGCCGCCGCCTCGGGGATCGGCGCGATCGACCAGTACATCTCGCTCAACGTCTCCGTCTCGGCCCGGATATCGGTCTCCGATGTCGAGATCGCGTCCCGGCAGAGCACCACGGCGTACGCCAGCACCAGCAGATAGACGGCGAGGGCGAGATTGGCGGCGAAGTCCACCGACGCCACCCCCTGATCCTCGCCTTCACGGCCCTTCTTCCTGAGGACGAGCAGCGCGACCAGGGTGATCGCGACGGCGGCTACCGCCAGCACGCTTATCCAGCCCATGAGACTCCCTCGAATTCACCATGAAGTTAACTACCGAGGGTAATCTTTTAATTACGATAACGTACGCGTTTCCCATGGAAGCCGCGCGCGAAGTTCGCGTCCTTCCGGCGAGGCCCGAGCGACGCCGCGCGGGTCCGGCCGCCACCCGTCGTGGGCGACGAAGAAATAGAGGGGCTAAACTTCGAGTGGACGCGAGATGAGGGACCGGTGCCTTGGACGTCGGAACGCTGCACGACATCGCAGTCATCCCCGACCCGCTTGACCGTGCGCGCGCCGCGTCCGCCGCCATGGCCACGCTGCAGGGCCAATCCGTGGAGCTCTCCCGGATCCGCCGCGCGGCGATCATCGAGGCTCAGGAGCTCGGCATGAAGCAGAATGACATCGCCCGCCACCTGGGCGTGACTCCGGGGCGGGTGAGCCAGATGAAGAAGGCGGGCGCGCCGTCCCACCAGGCCCCGGCCGGGCCGGTCGAGCCGCGGCCGCGTGTCCTCGTCGAGCGGGCGATCCCCACGCCGCCGTCGGTGCGCGGCTCGGAGTCCCTCTATCTCACCGAGGCCGCCCGCCAGGGGCTGAGACCCGAACGCGAGATGCTCTTCATCGGGGCCGAGCCGGCCGGCGAGCACGTGGCCGTCGCCCTGCGGGTCGAGCCGGGTGAGGAGGTGATGGCGCGGCGGAAGATGTTCTGGGCCGACGGTGTGCCGGTGCGGATCGCCACCAGTTACTTCCGCCTCGACGTCGCCCGGGGCACCCGGCTGGAGAAGGAGGGCTTCGTCCTGCCCACGCTTCAGGCTGCGATCGAGGATCTGGGGCACCGGTTCGGGCACGCCGTCGAGACGCTGATCTCCCGGCCTCCGACCCCGTACGAGGCGGATCTGCTGGAGGTGCCCGGCGAGTGGGTGGTGCAGGTGCTGCGGGTGAGCGTCAGCACCGCCGACGTACCCGTTCACGCGCTGGAGACCGTCTGCGCGGCCGGTCGGCACGTGTTCGTGGTCGGCCAGGTGGCCGGGTTCGACCATTTCTGATCGCCGGATATCGCCGGATCGGGGAGACGACCACCACGGTCACGCCCACCGAGCACCTGATCGTCGAATCGACGTTCCCCTCATCTGAGCCCCGGCACGTCACCTCTTGATCGGAGACCTTGTGGACGCTCTCCCCCGAAGAGCCCGTGAACTGGCGGAGGCCGGGCGGCTGCCCGCCTACGTCTACGACCTGGCCGCGCTCGACGCCCATGCAGCGGCGGTGCGGGCCGCGCTGCCCGGAATCGAGCTGTACTACGCGGCCAAGGCGAACCCGGACCCGGAGCTGCTGCGAGTCCTGGCCCGGCATCTGGACGGCGTCGAGGTCGCCTCCGGCGGCGAGCTGGAACACGTCCTGGGCGTGCTCCCCACGGCCCGGATCGCCTTCGGCGGCCCGGGAAAGACCGACGGCGAGCTCCGGCTCGCCCTCGATCGCGGAGTCGGGCGCCTGCACGTGGAGAGCCCGAACGAGCTGCGCCGCCTGATCGCGACCGGCCGGGAGGCCGACGTGCTCCTCCGGGCCAATCTCGCCCTCTCCATCGGAGACGTGGCCCTGGCCATGGGCGGCGGCGCGACCCCCTTCGGCATGGACCCGGCAGGCATCGCCGAGTGCGTCACGCTCCTGGAAGGACAGGACGCCGTACGCCTGCACGGCATCCACGCCCACCTGGCGAGCGGCCTGGACGCCTCGCGCATGCTGGAGCTGGCCGACGGCGTGCTCCGGTACGCCCGCGGCCTCGGCCTGGCCGAGATCAACCTCGGCGGCGGCATGGCCGTCGACTACGCCGACCCCGACACACGATTCGACTGGGAGACCTATGGCAGGGGCCTGGCCGGCCTGCGCCGCCCCGGCGAGACCCTGCGGATCGAGCCGGGCCGCTCGCTGTCGGTCTACTGCGGCCGGTACGTGACCCGCGTGCTCGACGTCAAGCGCGTCCACGGTGAGCTGTTCGCCGTCGTGGCGGGCGGCACCCATCACCTCCGCACCCCCGCGACCAAGGGCCACGACCAGCCGATGGTCATCGCCGAGGCGGGCGAGCCGGTCACGATCGTCGGCCAGCTCTGCACCCCCAGGGACACCCTCACCCGCCGGGTCCCGGCGGCCCTGGCACCCGGCGACGTCGTGCAGTTCCTCATGGCCGGCGCCTACGCCTGGAACATCTCCCACCACGACTTCCTGATGCACCCGCACCCGGAGTTCTCCTACGTCTGATCAAGACGTCACCGTCGTCCGGCCCCGGGCTCGGGCGGCGACCAAGCTCTCACGTTACGCGCAGAGTGTCGGATCAGCCGTGTTCGTCACCGTACGACCGATAACGCGGTTAGGTCATTGAAGCGCACGATGATCACCATCCCAGGGCAAATTCCCGGTTACCGGAGGGGTCACACCCGTCCGGGTGTGGGATTGATCCTTCTGGCGGAAGGGCTCCCGCGACAAGGGATAAATTATGGGGACACGTCCCTGTAGACGGAGAGCGGCCCGGCTTACCGCCGGAGCACTTCTGACTCTGCAGATCTCGTTCATCGCGCTGGCCGCGGACGGCCCGGCCTCGGCCGACACCGCCCGGCCACCGCTCACCGTCATGGTCGTGGACCCACCCCTGGTGGTCCCGTCCGCCACGGCGCGGCGGGCCACGGCGACCACCGCCCACCGCCTCGGCACCCTGGAGACCGCCCGGCGCTACACCCGGAACCTGTACCGGCGAGCGCAGGAGATCCAGACCCGGCCGGCGGAGAGAGCCCGGCCTGCGGAGAAGGCCAGGCCACCGGAGAGGACGGCACAGCACCTGCCGCCGCTACGGCTCCGCCACGCGGAGGCGGCGCAGCGTCTGAAGCGGGCCGGCCTGGGCTGGAAGTCGTCCGGAGGATGCACCAACCGCAACGTGAGGCAGTGCACCTCACTGGAGGCGGTCAGAACCGCCACCGTGACCGACGTGATCGCGCTGAAGCGCCGGAGCGGATGCCCGGTCGTCATCACCGGGGGCACCGAGATCGGCCACTCCCCGGGGCCCTACAGCCACCACGCGGGCTACAAGCTGGACATCACGCCCAACCGCTGCATCAGCCGCTACATCAAGCGGGAGTACCCGTACCAGCGGGTCCGCGGCGACGGAGCCCCTCTCTACGGCTCCGCGGGAACCGTCTACGCCCGAGAGCCCGACCACTGGGACATTCTCTTCCGCTGACGTCGGCGAGCCGTACGGGCCGGATGCGAACCGGCGTGAAGGCCGCGGACCGGACGGCGGAGCGGGGGAAGGTGCCCGGCGTCCGCCGCGCGGTGACATCACCGCGCGGCGGACGGCCGGCTACGCGAACTCGGCCGCGACCAGTTCGGCGATCTCCGCCGCGTTCAGGGCCGCGCCCTTGCGGAGGTTGTCGCCGCAGACGAACAGGTCGAGGGTGTTGGGGAAGTCGAGGGCCTGACGGATGCGGCCCACGTAGGTCGGGTCGGTGCCGACGACGTCGGCGGGGGTCGGGAAGACGCCGTTGGCCGGGTCGTCCATGACGACCACGGTCGGGGCCGCCTCCAGGATCCGGTGCGCGTCGGCGACGGTGATCTCACGCTCGAAGGTCGCGTGCACGGCCAGCGAGTGGGTGGTGATCACCGGAACCCGGACGCAGGTCGCCGAGACCTTCAGGTCGCCGATCCCCAGGATCTTCCGGGACTCGTTGCGGAGCTTGAGCTCCTCGGAGGCCCAGCCGCCGTCCTTGAGCGAGCCGGCCCACGGCACGACGTTGAACGCCACCGGCGCCGGGAAGGGCGACTCGTCCTCACCCAGCTTGTTCTGCAGGGCCTTGCGCACGTCGCCGGCGCTCTGCCCCACCGTCCGGTCACCGGCGAGGGCCTCGATCTCGTCGTAGAGGCGGGCTGAGCCGGCCACGCCCGCGCCGGAGACCGCCTGGTAGGAGGCGACCACCAGCTCGCGCAGGCCGTACTCCCCGTGGAGCGCGCCTATCGCGGCCATCATCGACAGCGTGGTGCAGTTCGGGGTGGAGACGATGCCCAGCGGGCGGCTGCGCACCGCCTCGGGGTTGACCTCCGGCACGACCAGCGGGACGTCGGGGTTCATCCGGAAGGTGCCCGACTTGTCGATGACGACCGCGCCGCGCCCGGCGGCGATCGGCACCCACACGGCGGAGACCTCGTCCGGCACGTCGAAGATCGCGATGTCGACCCCGTCGAAGACCTCGGCGGTCAGCTCCTGGACGACCAGGTCCTCCCCGCGGACCCGCAGGACCCTCCCCGCCGACCTGGCGGACGCGACGAGCTTGACGTCGCCGTAGACGTCCTCCCGGTTGGAGATGATGTCGCGCATGACGGTGCCCACGGCACCGGTCGCGCCGATCAGGGCGAGGGTGGGCTTGCGGCTCATCGGCCGGTACCTCCGTAGATCACGGCTTCGACCTGGTCGGCGTCGAGGTTGAACGCGCGGTGCGCGGCGGTGACCGCCGAGTCCACCTCGTCCTGCCCGACGATCACCGAGATGCGGATCTCCGAGGTGGAGATCATCTCGATGTTCACCCCCGCGTCGGCGAGGGCGGCGAAGAACGTCGCGGTGACGCCGGGGTGCGAGCGCATGCCCGCCCCGACCAGCGACACCTTCCCGATCTGGTCGTCGAAGAGCAGCGACTCGAAGCCGATGTTCTCCTGGATCTTCTTCAGCGCGGTGAGCGCCGTGGAGCCGTCGCTCGCGGGCAGCGTGAAGGAGATGTCCGTCCGGCCGGTCGCCGCCGCCGACACGTTCTGCACGATCATGTCGATGTTGACCTCGGCGTCGGCCAGCGTCTTGAAGATCGTGGCAGCCTCGCCGACCTTGTCGGGCACCCCGACAACGGTGATCTTGGCCTCGCTCCGGTCGTGCGCGACGCCGGAGATGATCGGCTGCTCCATCTCTGTTCCTTCGCTGTCGGGGTCCGAGACGACCCACGTGCCTTCCTTGGTGCTGAACGAACTTCTGACGTGGATCGGCAGGTTGAAGCGGCGAGCATACTCGACGCAGCGCAGGTGCAGGATCTTGGCTCCACAGGCCGCCATCTCCATCATCTCCTCGTAGGAGATCCTGGGGACCTTGCGGGCGACCGGGACGATCCGCGGATCCGCGGTGAAAACGCCGTCCACATCGGTGTAGATCTCGCACACGTCGGCGTTCAGGGCGGCGGCGAGCGCGACGGCGGTCGTGTCGGAACCGCCCCGGCCGAGCGTGGTGATGTCCTTGGTGTCCTGGGAGACCCCCTGGAAACCGGCCACGATCGCCACCTGACCGGCGTCGAGCGCGCCCTTTATCCGGCCGGGCGTCACGTCGATGATGCGGGCCCGGCCGTGGGAGGAGTCGGTGATCACACCGGCCTGGGAACCGGTGAACGAGCACGCCTCCTGTCCCAGGTTGGCGATCGCCATCGCCAGCAGAGCCATCGAGATGCGCTCACCGGAGGTGAGCAGCATGTCGAGCTCACGGCCCGGCGGCAGCGGCGAGACCTGCTGGGCGAGGTCCAGCAGCTCGTCGGTGGTGTCGCCCATCGCCGAGACGATCACCACGACGTCGTTGCCGGCTTTTTTCGTCGTGACGATACGCTGGGCGACCCGCTTGATGCAGGACGCGTCGGCGACGGACGAACCACCGTACTTCTGAACAACGAGCGCCACGAGATGTCTCCGAAGCAATCTAGGGCTGTGGAGCTCTCAGTCTAATGGCGCACCGGCGGAGCACTTCTGGTCTGGCCCAGTATGTGGACGATCACACCGTTGTGCGCTCTTCCGCCACATCCAACCGGGTGTGCGCGACAAGCGCCTGAAGGGCGCGCATGGCCGCCCCCGCGTGGTTACCCCAGGTGTTGAAGTAGGAGTACTGCCACCACCACAGCGCCTCCAGCGGACGCCCCGCCTGATAGTGCCGCAGGCCGTGGAGAAGATCGGCGGCCACGGCGGTGAGATCGTCCGACAGCCGGTACGGAGTGACCGAGGTGTCCTTGTAGGGGTCGAAGACCTCCGCGTAGTCGTCCACCGGGCCGAGCCGCTCGGCGAGGGCCGTACGGACGGCGTCGACGTCCGGGTCCTCGCTCAGATGCGGTTCCCAGTTACCGGACAGGATCACGTCCTGGCTGGCCCCGAGCTGCGCGCCGGCCGAGCTGACCTGCGCGACCTCCACAAGGAGCAGCGGCAGAATGGCGTCACCGCCCTCGCCGCCCGCCAGCCTGGTCAGGCCGTCGATGTAGTTCTCCGCGTGACCGGCGACCCGTTCCGCGAGAGCACCCCATGCGTCAGACATCCAGCAGCCTCCTACCCTCGAACGCGCGGCCCAAGGTGACCTCGTCGGCATACTCAAGGTCACCGCCTACCGGCAGGCCGCTGGCCAGTCGTGTGACTCTCAGCCCCATCGGCTTCACCAGACGGGCGAGATAGGTCGCCGTCGCCTCCCCCTCCAGATTGGGGTCGGTGGCGAGGATCAACTCGGTGACCCGGCCGTCGGCCAGGCGCGTCATCAGCTCACGGATGCGCAGGTCGTCGGGGCCCACCCCGTCGATCGGGCTGATCGCCCCACCGAGCACATGGTAACGGCCCCGGAACTCGCGGGTCTTCTCGATCGCCACGACGTCCTTGGACTCCTCGACGACGCAGATCACCTGGGGATCGCGCCGGACGTCACGGCAGATCCGGCACTCCTCCTCGGCTGCGACGTTCCCGCAGACCCGGCAGAAGCGGACCTTGTCCTTGACCTCCAGCAGCGCGTGGGCGAGCCGCTTCACATCGGCCGGCTCCGCGGCCAGCAGGTGGAACGCGATCCGCTGCGCGCTCTTGGGACCGACGCCGGGCAGCATCCCCAGCTCGTCGATCAGGTTCTGGACGACCCCCTCGTACATGACTCAGAACCCGGGCAGCTGGCCGAGCCCGCTCCCGCCTCCCAGCCCCTGTGCGAGCGGCCCGAGCTTCTCCTGCTGGAGGTCCGCGGCCGCCCGGACGGCATCCCGGATCGCGGCGATGACCAGGTCGGCGATGGTGTCGGCCGTGTCCTGGGGGTCACCGGGGTCGACGACCTCGGGACTGATCCTCAGTTCGAGCAGTTCGCCCCCGCCGTTGACCGTGGCCACGACAAGACCACCGCCCGCCGTGCCCTCGACCTGGGCGTCGTTCAACTCCTGCTGGGCGCTCACCAGCTGCTGCTGCATCAGCTGCGCCTGTTCCAGCAACTGCTGCAGGTTGACATCCCCTGGATTCACCGTCGTGTGCTCCTCGTCCGTGACGTCAGTCGTCACGAGCCTACGGGGTCGGAGGCCGGTATCGCACTGGCGCATGCCGTGTTCCCCCTGGACTGCGGCCAAACCACTCAAGGGTCCCGATCCGCGCCGGCGGAACTCCTCCACGACCACCGCGCCATCCCGGCGGCACCCCGTCACGGTGCCGGGACAGGCAGGCGCTCCGTCGGGTCCCGGCCCCCCTCCACGACGTCCGGGACCCGACGTCACACGCACCGGAGCGGCCGCACACGGCGGCGTGTGGTCCCGAAGGTATCCAACTCCAGGTTGCACACACGTTGCGATCGACCCATCACCCTTCGCACTTCCTTTTGGCCGAATCGGTTGCGGGCGGAGGTCTCCACCGCAGATGCTTCGCCCACCGGTCTGATTCCTGGGGGTGGCACATGCCCGACGGCCGCCCGAGAGCCGTCTCGGATCCGGACGCCTACTCGGTACGGCTAAGCCGCCTGCACGAGGCCGCCCTGAACTCCGGGCGGCCACCGGACAGGGCGCTGCGGAGCCTGATCTCCGCCTCGTGGCGCCGCTCCATGGAAGCGGGCGTCGATCCCGACGCCAGGTCGGCCCCGCCTGCCTTCGAACACCGCGACATCCAGGAGGTCCGGTCGGCGCACCCCATGAGCGCGCTGCTGCCGCTCATCGCCGAGACGCTCCTGGATACCGCCTCGGCGAGCGAGCACATCCTGATCGTCACCGACGCCGACGGCCGGGTGCTCTGGCGCGACGGCGACCACCGGGCGATGAGCAGGGCCGACGAGGTGGGGCTGGCCGACGGCTTCCACTGGGGGGAGCGGGCGATCGGCACGAACGGCATGGGCACCGCGCTCGCGACCCGGCGGCCGGTCCACATCTTCGCCGCCGAACATCTGGTCAGAGCCCTTCACCTCTGGTCCTGCTCCGCCGCGCCGATCATCGACCCGGACAGCGGCGAGGTGCTCGGCTGCGTCGACCTCAGCGGGACCATGCACACCCTGCACCCGGCGACCGTGGCCCTCGTCGAGACGACGGCACGCCTGGCCGAGAGCCATCTCGCGCTGCGCATGCGCGAACGCGACGACCGGTTCCGCACCCACCACGGCAGACACCTGCGGGCACTGCGCGGCGAGCCGGGCGCCCTGGTCACCGCGACGGGACGCGTCGTGGCCGGCGGCCGGACCCAGCGGTGGAACCGCCGAGTCCGCCTGCCCGAGTCGGGCGACCGGGTGGTCCTGCCCGACGGCCGTGCCGCGCTGCTCGACCCGCTCGGCGAGGGTTTCCTGCTCCGTCTCCCCGACCAGCCGCACGTCCCGGTGCTCACCCTGTCCTTCCTCGGCGCCGAGCATCCGTCCGCAGGCCTCGACGGGGCCCGCGTCCCACTCTCCCTGCGTCACGCCGAGATCCTCACGCTGCTGGCCCTCAACCCCCAGGGGGCGACGGCCGACCAGCTCTCCTTCCACCTGTACGGCGACATGGGCAACCCGGTGACCGTCCGCGCCGAGATCCACCGCCTCCGCGCCCGGCTCGGGCCCGTCATCGCCGCCAAGCCGTACCGGCTGGCCTGCGCGGTCGAGGCCGACTTTCTCCATCTCAGACGCCTCCTCGCCGGACAGGAGGCCGCCCCGGTCGCCCGCGCCTACGGCGGCCCGCTGCTGCCCCGGTCGGAGTCCCCGGCCATCCGCGGCGAACGTGACGAGCTCGAAGGCCAGGTCCGCGCCCACCTTCTGCTCCGGGGCTCCCCCGACGACCTGTGGGCCTACGCGAACACCGAATACGCCAAGAACGATCCGCACGTCCTGGAGCGGCTCGCCGCCATGCTCCCCGCAGACGACCATCGCGGGGCCGCGGCCCGGATCCGCCTCATCGGCCTCGGCCCGCCCTAGCCCGGCCGACATCGTCTCGCCCCGGGCAACCGGTCTTCCCGGACCGGTCGCGACCCTCGCCTCCCGGCAACCCGCACAGGCGGAGCCGACCACGCCGCGGCCACGAACACCCCCAACCTGTCCGGCCCCAACCGGCCGCGCCACGGTCCTCACCCGGGCAACCACAGCACTCACCCGGGAACCGGCCCAGGCCGGGCCGCGATGCTCACCGGCCGCATCCACGGGTACGGCGGCACACCGGCGGCCCCGGCCTTCCCCGTCCGAGACCTTTCTACGGGTGGCCGCTCGACTTGATCGCGGAGGGCGGAACGTCGTGTCCCGCGGGTCCGAGAGCTTCCTACGGGGTGGCCGCTCAGGTGTGGTCGATCTCACCGATGATCTGGCCGCCCAGCTCACGCTGGATGAGGGCCATGCCGGTGAGTGCGTCGACGTCGGCGTCGGCGTCGTTCAGCGGATCGACCTCGTCGGCGTCGGGGGCGGGGTCACGGCGGGGCACCGCGTCCGGCCAGGCCGCCCTGCCGCCACCGGCTTTCGGCCCCGACTGGGCCGCGGCCCTGGCCGCCGAGCGTGCGGCGGCGAGGCCGGGATTCGAGCCGGGGTTTGAACCGTGGCTTGAGCCACGGTTTGAGGCATGGTTTGAACCGGGATTTGGGCCGGGAGGCGAGCCGGGATCCTCGGGGAGCGGAGCGTCCGGCCAGGACTCGTCGGTGGCGGGCCGGGCCTGCGGCCGGGGACGCGGCCGGCCCTGCTCGGCCGGGGGCTGCGAGGCGGCCGGGGACGCGGCGGCCGGCCCCGCGGGCGGCGTGCCGGACGGCCCGGTGGACGGCCCCGCGGGCGGCGCGGAGCCCGGTGCGGGAGCGGGCCTGGCTGCGTGCTCCTGGCGCGGTGAGGCCGAGGGCCGGGGCGGGGCGGGGGGACGGGTGCCTCCGGCCGGGGCGGGGCCGCCGCCGACCACCGCCTCGACCTTCCAGTTGCCGCCCAGAACCTCCTGCAGCGCGGCGGCGACCACCGCGTCCTTACCGCCGCCGATGAAGTTCCTCATCGCGCCGACCTGGGCGAAACCCAGGGTGACGATGTTGCCCTCGACCCCCACGACCTGGGCGTTGGTGTTGACGTTCGCCCAGACGACGATGCTGCGCTGTTTGAGCACGCCGAGCACCTGCGGCCACATCTGGTGGACCGCTCCCCCCTCCTGCCCGGAGTCGGCGGCGGCCGTCGGGCCGGAGGCCCGCGAGGCCGGGGGGACGTCCTGGGAGGCGTGGGGAGAGCGCGGGGTCTGGGCCCGAGGTTCGGTCATCGGGGCGCCGGGCCTGGCGGGGGTGGGCCAGTCGTCGTCCCGTGCGCGGGGGGCGCCGGGCGAGGCGGCGGGAGCCGTACCGGCGGCGGGGGAGGGAGCGGCGGGGGGCGGAGTGGACGCGGAGGCCGCGGAGTGCGCGGGCGCGGCGGAGGGCCGATCCTGGGAGACCGGCACCGTGGAGGTCGCCGGGCCGGAGCCGGGGGTGGAGACGGAAAGGTGGACGGGGGCCGGAGCGAAGGTGCCGGGGGATGTGGCGACGCCCCCCTTCTCCAGCCGCTCCAGCCGGGCGAGCAGCGCCGCCTCGTCCCGCGCGACGCCGGGCAGCAGCGTCCTGGCGCACATCAGCTCCAGCAGCAGCCGGGGCGAGGCCGCGCCGCGCATCTCGGTCAGGCCCGCGTTGAAGATCTCCGCGGCACGGGTCAGCTCGGCCGGGCCCATCGAGGCGGCCTGCTCCTGGAGCCGCTCCAGCTCGTCGGCGGGCCGGTCAAGCAGCCCGCTGCCGGCCGCCTCCGGCACATTGGCCAGGATCACCAGGTCACGGAAGCGCTCCAGCAGGTCCATCGCGAACCTGCGGGGGTCGTGCCCCCCCTCGACCACCCGGTTCACCGCGTGGAAGACCCGCGCGCCGTCACGGGCGGCGAAGGCGGCGACCACGTCGTCGAGCAGGTCTCCGTCGGTGTAACCCAGCAGGGAGACCGCGCGGGCATAGGTGATGCCCGCCTCGTCCGACCCGGCGAACAGCTGGTCGAGGATCGACAGGGAGTCACGGGCCGACCCGGCGCCCGCCCGGACCACCAGCGGCAGCGCGGCGGGCTCGAAGGGGACGCTCTCGGAGGTGAGGATCTCCTCCATGAGGGTGCGCAACGCCGCGGGCGGGATCAGCCGGAAGGGGTAGTGGTGGGTCCGGGACTTGATCGTCCCGATGACCTTCTCCGGCTCGGTGGTCGCGAAGACGAACTTCAGGTGCGAGGGAGGCTCCTCGACGAGCTTGAGCAGCGCGTTGAACCCCTCGCGGGTCACCATGTGCGCCTCGTCGATGATGTAGATCTTGAAGCGCGCCGACACCGGCGCGAAGAAGGCCCGCTCACGCAGGTCGCGGGCGTCGTCCACACCGCCGTGCGACGCGGCGTCGATCTCGATGACGTCGAGGTGCCCGGGCCCGGTGGGGGCCAGCGCCACGCAGGAGTCGCACTCGCCGCAAGGGTCGGGGGTCGGGCCCTTCTCGCAGTTCAGGGAGCGGGCCAGGATCCGGGCGCTGGAGGTCTTGCCACACCCTCGGGGCCCGCTGAACAGATAGGCGTGGTTGATCCGGCCGCTCCGCAGCGCCTGCCGCAGCGGCTCGGTGACGTGTTCCTGCCCCTTGACCTCCGCGAAGGTCCCGGGCCGGTACTTGCGGTACAGCGCAAGACTCATGCGACGATCCCACCTGCGAGGGAGCCTGAAACGAAGAGACCCCTCGCACACCCGCCAGAGCCTGCTTATCCTTGCTGCCTTCCGGCCCTGGGGAGGTTCACAGGATGACGCCGCGCGAGGGGTCCGGGCCCAGTCTAGCCTCTGATCGGAGTGCTCGGGTGCCGGAATATGTGGTCAACGCACCCGGAAAAGTCCGGTAGGCTTCTCGCGGAGGATTCGCCTAGTTGGCCTAGGGCGCACGCTTGGAAAGCGTGTTGGGGGCAACCCCTCAGGAGTTCGAATCTCCTATCCTCCGCCACGGCTCACAGCCACACTACAGAAGCCCGCTTCCATCCCGGAGCGGGCTTCCGTGCGTCAGGGTCTCAATTCGGGTCTCAGCCGGCCTGTCCGGAGGACTCCCCACCCCCGTCCGCCGCACCGCCCCCCTCTCGGCGTCCCCGAAGGGCGAGGGAGCTCACGGCCTCCGGGGCCGGCCATGAGACGGTGGAGGGGCGGGGAGGGCCACCCGGGTGGCGGCCAACGGCGTCACGGCGCCGGCTCCGGAGGTGGGCGAACCACCGGCATGTCCGGTCCTCCCGAGGGCAGTGGGGGGTACCAAGAGGATCGAAGGGACGTCGGCGATGGACTTCAGAGACGATGCCCGGCTGGACAGTTCACAGGTCGAGAGCGGCGGGCGGAGAGGGCTCCCCGGGGGCGGCCTGGCGATCGGCGGCGGCGCGGCCGGGATCATCGCGCTCGTTGTGGCGCTGATATTCGGAATCAACCCCGGAGACATCACCGGCTCCGACCCCGCCCCGGTGGGCCCCCGTTCCAACCTGGGCGCCCAGTGCAGGACCGGGCAGGACGCCGACCAGAACGAGGAGTGCCGGGTGGTCGGCGTGGTCAACAGCGTCCAGGACTACTGGTCCAAGGCCATGGGGGACTATCGCCCGGCCAAGACCGTCCTGTTCTCCGGTCAGGTGAACACCGGCTGCGGCGCCGCCGACTCCTCGGTGGGACCGTTCTACTGCCCGGCCGACCAGCGGGTCTATCTCGACCTGAGCTTCTTCGACCAGTTGCAGAGCAGGTTCGGCGCCAAGGGCGGACCGTTCGCCCAGGCGTACGTCATCGGGCACGAGTACGGCCATCACGTGCAGAACCTGCTCGGCACCAGCGCCAGGGTCCGGGGCGACCGGCAGGGCCCGACGAGCGGCTCGGTCCGGCTGGAGCTTCAGGCCGACTGCTACGCCGGCGCGTGGGCCAAGAACGCCTACGAGACGGGCCTGTTCGAGAAGCCGTTCAGCAGGCAGGACATCGAGGAGGCGCTGAGCGCGGCCTCGGCCGTGGGCGACGACAGCATCCAGAAGCGCGCCCGGGGCCGGGTGGACCCGGAGGGTTTCACCCACGGGACGTCGGCGCAGCGTGTCAGGTGGTTCACCACCGGTTATCAGAGCGGCGACCCCGCCACGTGCGACACATTCGCCGGGAGCATCTGACAGGGCCGCTGACCTGGGGCGGGGGCGACCCTGCGGGCAAAAAACCCGAATCTCTCATAAACTACATAGTGTGATCTTCAAGCTGGTCGGCGATGGCCGGCCCTACCCCGAGCACGGCCTCTCGCATCGCGAGTGGGCGCAGATACCACCGCGACAGGTCCGGCTCGACACGCTGATCACCACAAAAGCGGTGCTGGACCTGCACTCCCTGCTCGCCAAGGACTCCACTTTCTACGGCGACCTGTTCCCGCACGTGGTCCAGTGGCGGGGCGACCTCTACCTGGAGGACGGCCTGCACCGGGCGCTGCGCTCGGCCCTGCATCAGCGCTCCGTCCTGCACGCCCGGGTCCTTGAGCTGCCCGCCGACGGCGGGGGGCTCGACCAGGGATCCTGGAACCAGGGATCCTGAGGCCGGGACAGAGGCGAAGCGAGCTGCGAAGAGTGGAAAAACGAAGACGGCGAAGAGGACGACGAGAAGGGCTCCCGGTGAACCGGGAGCCCTTCTGCGCGACGACGGTCCCGGCGAAGCGGCCCCGGCCACCCGGTCGCGGCAGAACCGGCCGGGTCATCGGCCGGACGACATGGGAAATCCCGAACGCCGCCGAGTGGCCCGCCTAGGAATCCGGCATGTGAGCCCCAAGGAACGAGAGCGTTCTGGTGAGAGCCTCGCCGGCCTCCCAGCGGTTGAGATGGAACTGGTATTCGTGCGGAAGGGCGGGTTCGTGGCCGGCGTCCCAGAACAGCGCGTCCACCGAAACACCCAGGCTCCGCAGCCGTGCGGCGAAGGGAACCGACTGAATCGGCGTGAGCGAGTCACCGTTGCCGCCGGAGATGTAGGTGGGCGGGAATTCCGCGGTGACGTGTTCGATGACGGACATCTGATCACCCACGGGGGTCGACTCCCATTCGCGTGATCCCGAATAGGCCCACAGCGCGACGTTGAAACCCCAGGCGCTGAGCCATTGCGCCTGACGCATCGAGCTCAGGTCGTAGACACCGCAGTTGAGGACGACACCACGGAGTTCCTCCGGCTCAAGCGCGGGCTGGATGTCCAGCGACCGCGCATAGTCCGCGTTCGTCACCAGGGTGGCCAGCTGGCTCGCGAGTTGAGCACCGGCAGAGTCACCGGCCAGGACGACGTTGTCCGGATCGGCCCGCAGCGCGTCGGCGTGCTCCCGCAGGTAACGGAGTGCCTTGTTGAGCTGGTGCACCGCGGTGGGATAGCGGTGTCCAGGGGCGATCGAGTAGTTGACACCGACAACCGTGTAGCCGTGAGAGGCCAGTATCTTCAGGTACGGGGCGACATCGGCCTTGGAGCCGGAGATCCACGCTCCACCGTGGATCCAGACGACGGTCGGGAGCCTGCCCGTTCCCCGATCGGGAGTGAAGACGTCGAGTGTGGTGTCGGCACCGTCGTTTCCGTAGCCGAGGTCGAACCGCGCGGAAACTCCAGACGCGGGGACATGTGGGGCCATCTCCTCGGCCGTCTTCGCACCGCCCCGCTCGAAGACATAACGGATCACCATCGCCGACGGCCATGGCGTCACGTAGGTCACCACGACCAGGAAGGCCAGTAAAACGCCGAGCACAATCACCGGAAGCCTGACTGGCCGCCTCCATTTAAATCGCCATCTCGGCAGCCATTTCATTGCGTCGCCTTTCGTGCAGAGTCGGCGATTCTGACCACTTCTCGTTTCGCTTTATCCGTCCATCCGGCCACGCCACGTCAACCAAGTCCTACGGCGCCGCCCTCGTTCTTCACGTTTTTCTTCCTGCATTTTTCATCAAGATATAAAGTACGGGTGAAATATTGTCAATCCCCGGCCGGCGCACCTCCGACCACGCGCGCCGGCCGACCCGCCCCCTCAGGCATCGAGCCGTTCCCGCCCCAGCCACGGCAGACACGCCGGTCAGCGGCGACCGCCACCCCGGCAGGGGACTCAACCCATCACACGGCAGGCGTTCGCATCGGCGGACCGGCCTGTCACCCGAGTACGCGACACCCCGCGAATCCGCCCGGCGGCGGAATATTCGAAATCGCGGGAAGCGAAGAAAACCCCTCCGCGGCAGGCCGCCCACCAAATTCCGGCGACGGCCCTTTCTCTTTCCACGGGCCAGACGGAAAGCGCCGAAGACAAGAACACGGCCGCCTGCCCGGATATCAGCGGTGAGGCGAACGCACACCCGGGGGAGGGCGCTCTTCGAAAGAGCGCTCCGCTACGGCGGCCACGAGCCCCTCATGACACCGGGCCGACCGATGCCGGGCAGCTCGTCGAGGGCGCCGAACAGGGCGCGGGTATCACAGCGGAGTGGCTCAGGGCTGCGGCGACCGGACGAAGGCCCTCAGGGAACGGGGCCTCCACGTCGCCGACGGCGCCGCGAACGGCCTCGACGGGCCGGCCAAGCGGCCCCGCCGGGGCCTGGACGGCGAGAACCCCCGGCGAACCTTCGTTCGCCGGGGGTTCCCATGGTGCCCGGATGGCGGTGGAGGTGGGATTTGAACCCACGGATAGGTTGCCCCATCACACGCTTTCGAGGCGTGCGCCCTCGGCCACTAGGCGACTCCACCGCCGAGCAGCTTACCGGATATCCGCTATTGTTCGCGCATCCGTCGGGCGGCGAAGAACTCGGTGAGGACCTCGGCGCACTCGCCGGCCAGCACATCCGTGACCACCTCGGGCCGGTGGTTGAGCCGACGGTCCCGCACCACGTCCCAGAGCGAGCCCACGGCACCCCCCTTGGGGTCCACGGCACCGTAGACGACACGGTCGACCCTGGCCAGCACCGCCGCCCCGGCGCACATCGTGCAGGGCTCCAGCGTGACCACCAGCGTGCACCCGGCCAGCCGCCACTCGCCTCGGAGCCGCGCGGCCTGCCTCAGGGCGAGGATCTCGGCGTGCGCGGTCGGATCGTTCAGAGACTCGCGGTCGTTTCCGGCCTCGGCCAGCACCGCGCCGTCCGGGGCGAGGACGACGGCGCCGACCGGCACCTCACCCCTGGCACCCGCCCGTACGGCCTGCGCCAGGGCGAGCCGCATCCCCGGGACGTAATCCGTCATCGCGGCGCCCGTCACCACGGCGCCCGTCATCTCAGCCGGTCGAGCTCGTCCGCGAAGGCCAGCCGGTCGGCGATCACCGAGAGCGTGTCCGCCGGAAGCGCGCCCTCCTCCATGCTGAGCTCGATGAGCTCCTCGGCGCTCAGGCCGAGGTCGGTGAGGAGCTCGAAGTCACCGGCGGGCCGTACGCCCAGGTCGGGGGTCTCCTTGTCGGCGGCGACCCCGGCCAGCTCGGTGAAGAGCTCACCGAGCTCGTCGGAGAGGCCGGCCTGGGCGTCCGACAGGAAGGTGCGGGGCTCGGCGTCGTCCTGGTAGCGGACGATCGCGAACCACTCGTCCTCCACCTCCACGCAGAGCAGGACCATCTCGTCGCCGTTGAGCCCGAGGTTCTCCTGGACGGCGTCGCTGAGATCGTCGACTATCTCGGCGGCGCTGAGATCGACCTCAGCGCCGTTCCATCCGTCCGGGGTGCGGACGAAGGCTGCCGAGAACACGCTGTTACCGGATGGTCTGGAGGCCATGGCCGATCTCCCGAGGTCAGCCGAACACCGAGTCGATTGCGCGCTCGAACGGCTCGGAGAACCCCAGCCGTGCGGCGATGCTGGACAGAACGTCCTCGGGGAGCAGGTCGATGTCCCCCGAGAGGATGCCGAGCTCCATCTCGTCGAGGCCCAGGTCGGCGAAGATCGACAGGTCCCCGGCGGGAAGCGCCGTCTCCTCGTCCTGCAGGATCTCGTCGAGCTCGTCCTCGTCGGGCACCGGCACGTCGAGATACTCAAGCGCCTGCCGGGCGAGAGGATAGTCCCAGGACGCGGCGATGTCGGAGAGGAAAACCTCCGCCCGCTCACCGAACACCCTTAATGCCACGAAGAACTCATCCCCCACGGCAACCAGGCCAATCGTCCCGTTCATGCTCGGCTGCTGGCGGAGGGCGTGGATCAGGCCGTGCAGATCGGAGGTGAGCGCCACCGGGAGCATCTCCGCCTCCCAGCCGTCGTCCTCGCGGTAGACCACGATGGCAAAGTCCAGGGCTTCTTCGTCCGACATGGCCATCCCCACCGATGCGTTGTCTATGGACGCCAATGCTTTCAGAACCATCCCACCGGCGTACGCTCCGACGATCAAATTGTGACCAAAGTGCGCAGGTGATACGGGTCATACCATCCGGGCGACACCCGTTGTCTCCCGGGTGCCCATCCGGGATACCGTTGACGCCCATGGAAACCCTGGTCGTCGAGCACCCACTCGTGGCACACAAACTGACCGCTCTGCGGGACGCGGACACGGACTCGCCCACCTTCCGCCGGCTCGCCGACGAGTTGGTGACACTGCTCGCCTACGAGGCGACCCGGCACGTCCGCGTCACCGAGCTGACCGTGCGGACCCCGGTGGCGACGGCGCGGGGCGTACGGCTGGCGCAGCCGTACCCGCTGGTGGTTCCGATCCTCCGCGCGGGGCTGGGCATGCTGGAGGGCATGACCCGGCTGCTGCCGACCGCCGAGGTCGGCTTCCTCGGGATGATCCGCAACGAGTCCACGCTGAAGGCGGAGACCTACGCCACCCGGCTCCCGGACGACCTGTCCGGGCGTCAGGTCTACGTGGTCGACCCGATGCTGGCCACCGGCGGCACCCTGGCCGCGGCGATCGAGTTCCTCTTCGAGCGCGGTGCCGACGACGTGACCGCGCTGTGCCTGCTGGCGGCCCCCGAGGGCATCGCGCACCTGGACCGGGTCTTCGCGGGCGGCGACCGGCCGATCCGCCTGGTGACCGCGGCCCTGGACGAGCGGCTCAACGAGCAGGGTTACATCGTCCCGGGGCTGGGGGACGCGGGCGACCGCCTCTACGGCGTCGTCTGACTTCAGGGCACCGTCCGAAAAATCTTCTTCCCGAAAAGCGAGTCGTTCCGCCACTCGTCCGTTACATGATGTGCTTGTCTGGGTACCAAGAGTGACGAAGACATCTCTTCTGTGTTCCCGGCCAGGAGGGCCGCGGACGCACACCAGGGAGAACCATGAGCGAGCGAAGCATCCCGGATCCGGAGCCGGACCCCTACGAGCACGTCAGTGCCGCGTTGCGGGACGAGTTCTCCGAGGTCCATCCGGCGACCACGGTGACCCGCTGCATAGCGGCGGCGCACTACGGCGCGCTGGAGGTGACCGGCCACGCCCATCCGGGACTGGTCGAGCGGATCGCCCGCAAACACCTCGAAGTCCTCGCGCTGGTCGCGAGCGAGCGTGGGTGACGGAGATCACATCGTCCCGATCAGGTCTTCGCGGAACGCCTGGACACGAATGGGTCGATGCGCTTTACCTCGCGAATGCCATGGGTAATGTATACGGCGGGTGCAGTGGGTGAGTGGTAGTAGGAGGCCGAAGTGCAGGTCAAGAAGGCTCTATCGTACAGCGCCATCGCTTTCGTGGCGTTTTACCTGTTCACACGACCAGGTGATGCGGCAAACGCAGTAAGGGGCGCTATGGACACGGTTTTCAACGCGGCCGATTCTCTGGCCCAATTCGTTTCCCATCTGTCATGAGACTTGTGACCCACGGGGACTCCGCTCCCGCGTCGGTCAACCGCTACCTACTCCCCCACGAACACCAGGTCATCATGGTGCGGCGTCACCCGGCCGTGCTACTCCGTCCCGTCGCCGAGGTTCTCGGCGGCCTGATCCTGGCCGGACTGCTCAGCAAGTGGTTCGGCGACCAGGGCGGGAGCGGTGCTCTCGTCGTCGTCTGGTGGGCATGGCTGCTGCTGCTGATCCGCTTCGTGTGGAAGGTGGCCGAGTGGTCGGTCGACTACTTCGTGGTCACCTCCAAGCGGATGCTGCTCACCACGGGCCTGATCACGCGCAAGGTCGCGATGATGCCGCTCGGCAAGGTGACCGACATGAGCTTCCAGCGCTCACTGCTCGGCCGCATGCTGGGGTACGGCGAGTTCGTCCTGGAGTCGGCCGGTCAGGATCAGGCCCTGTCGACCGTGACCTACATCCCCTACCCGGAGACCCTGTATCTGGAGGTCTGCCAGATGCTCTTCCCCGGCGGTAACGATTCGGATGATTGAGGCCCCTATGTCCCTTCTGACATAGGGGTAGGCAAGACTCCCCTGTGGATTCTCTTCACGTGGGGTTACCGATTCGACTGCTTCGTGCAATCATGGCGGGAACATTGACCATCCCCCGCCCTGAGAGATCAGATGCCGAGTCAGGGAACCATCGGTGACCGCGTCCGCGGACTGCGGCTGAGTAGGCGCATGTCTCAGGCCCAGCTGGCAGGGCCTGACCTCTCCGACAGTTATGTCTCCCTCATCGAGTCCGGCAAGCGTACGCCGACCCCCGTGGTCGCGCGGCTGCTCGCCGAGCGGCTGGGGTGCACGACCGAGTTTCTGCTGCACGGGATCGAGCCGCGCCAGCGCATCGACACCGAGCTCGGCCTCCGCCACGCGGAGCTGGAGCTGCAGCACGGTGATCCGTCCGTCGCCGCCGAGCGGTTCGGTGAGATCGTCAAGGTCGCCGGCGAGGAGAACGCCATGCTGGCCGCGCACGCGCGGCTGGGGCGGGCTCGCTCCCTGGAGGCCCAGGGCAGGATCGGCGCCGCGGTGGAGGCGTTCGAGCGGCTCCGCCGCGAGGCCGCCGCCCACCCCGAGCGCCTGGCCGACCTGCCCCTGACGGTGGCCCTGAGCCGCTGCTACCAGCGCGCGGGGGACACCCTGCGTGCCAGGGACCTGGCGGCCCACGCGCTCACCCAGGTGAACCACCTGGCCCTCACCCAGGGCGAGATCGCCGTGGAGCTGGCCGCGGCCCTGGTGGAGACCGAGGCCGGCAGGCCGCAGTCTCCCGGGCTGTCCTACGTCCGGCACATCCTGGCCGTCAACGGCGTTCCGGCGGCGGTGAACCGCACCTTGGAGATCCACTCTCTCTGGGAGGCGAGCGTCGCCGCAGCCCAGGGCGAGGACTCCGCGCTGGCCGTACGGCTCGCCGACGACGCGATCGCGACCGGCCGTCCGGCGCGGATGGCGTTCCGGCTGGCCGGCATCGCGCTGGACTGGGCACGGCTCGCCGTCTCCCTCGACCAGACCTCACGCGAGGCGGCCTGCGAGCTGGCGACGGCCGCGAGCGGGGTTTACGCCGGGTTCACCGAGAAGGCCCGCGAACACGCCGGAAGCCTCGTCGTTCTCGCCCGTCTCCGGCTCGCCGACGGCGATTCGGACGGTGCGGCCGACCTGGCCGGCTCCGCCCTCGACACGCTGGCCGGCAGGTCAGGTCCCGTCTCCGCCACCGCGCACCTGGTGCGCGCCGAGGCCGCGCTCGCGCGCGGCACAGCCGCGAGGGAGGCCGAGGCGGCCCTGGACACCGCTCGCGATCTGCTCGACGACCTGCGTACCGAGCGCTCCCACCCCGATCGGGAGATCGCCCGGGTCTGGCGTGAACTAGGCGACCTCTACGGCAGGGTCGGCGCCGGTGAGGGACAGACCGGCGCGTATCGTAGGGCACTTGAGGCAGCCGGTGTGCGGGACGCGGTGGTGGGAATGACGGTCGATTCGGCGCTGGCCCGATAAGGCCATCCGCTTTCGCCGCGTTCCAGATTTGTTTCTCTGCCTCTGGAATAAATAGGGTCTACCAGTCATTGACTTGTAGGATGATTGGTTTCCCCGGAGGAGGCGGACTGTGAGTCTGCGTACGGCGCAGCGGGCGTCTCTCGTCGACCAGGTGATCGATCAGCTCAAAGAGCAGATCACTTCGAGCTCCTGGCAGATGAATACGAAGATTCCCACCGAGACCGTGCTCGCCGAACAGCTCGGGGTGGGGCGCAACACCGTGCGTGAGGCGGTGCGGGCCCTCACCCACGCCGGCCTGCTGGAGTGCCGTCAGGGCGACGGCACCTACGTCCGTGCCACGAGCGAGCTGTCGGGGGCCATGCTGCGGCGGCTGCGGGCCGCCGAACAGCTGGAGATCCTGGAGGTACGGCGCGCCCTGGAGGTGGAGGCCGCCCGGCTGGCCGCGACCAGGCGCACCGACGCCGACATCGTCCACATCGAGGCCGCCCTGGCCGAACGGGAGCGTGCCTGGGAGCTCGGCGAGCCCACCGCCTTCGTGGAGGCGGACCTCGCCTTCCACGTCGCCGTCGTCCAGGCCACCCACAATCTGGTCCTGATCGACCTCTACGAGGACTTCTCGGCGGCCCTGCGGGCCAGCATCACCGCCGCGGGCACCTCGATCAACAGCACCTACATCCCCCACGAGGCCATCGCGCGGGCCATCGCGGCGGGCGACGCCGCCGCCGCCGAGCGCGCCGGCCACGCCTGCATGGAGCACATCCTGATCGCCCTGACCGAGACCCAGGAGCTGTCGGCCTAGCTCCGTTCCCCAGCGGAGGTCATGGAGGCGTGAACACCCGGCCGCCGGCCCGAGACCGCCGGGGGCGGCCTTCCCCGTCCTCGGCGTCCCGAGCCGGCGGGGATCCGCGCCTCCCCTGAGGGGGCTCCCATGAGAGAGAGCCAGGCACCCGCCTGGCGAACCGTGGGGTGCGGAGGCCGCCAGGTGCCGGTCCGCCGACGCCGCACCGGTCCGCCACCGCCGGACTGTCAGCCGAGGCGCAGGGACATCACGAGGTAGCGGAAGTCGGGATCGGCGTCGCCGGGAACCTCGGTGATGAGGGCCGGACGGCTCGGGGAGTGCATGTTGAGCCGGACAAGCTCGGTCTCGACCCCGGCCAGGCCGTCCAGCAGGAACTGGGACTGGAAGGCGATCTGAATGTCGCCGCCGGACGACTCCGCGTCCAGGACCTCGGTGCCCCGGCCGAGATCGCCGCCGCCCGCCTGGATGAGCACCTGCCCCCGGCTGAAGGAGAGCCGGATCGCGGTGTTGGACTCGGCCACCAGCGCCACCCGCTTGATCGCCTCGATGAAGGGGGTCACCCTCAGGTCCGCCCGGATCGGCCAGTCGTCGGTCAGCCGGGAGCGGTAGTCGATGAACTGCTCGTCCAGCAGGCGGACGGTCGTGGTCCGGCCGACGCTCTCGAACCCGGCCACCCCGTCACCCAGTCCCACCGACACCTCGCCGCCACGCAGCGATCTGGCCACCTCGACGAGCACCCGGGCGGGCACCATGGCGGCGGCCGTGAGGTCGGGCCGCTCGGGACGCCAGGCGAACTCCCTGGCCGCGATGCGGTAGCGGTCGGTGGCGGCCATGGTCACGGTCTCACCGCCGATGTCGATCCGGACGCCGGTCAGCATGGGAAGCGTCTCGTCGCGGCTGGAGGCGGGAGCCACCTGGCTCACCGCGCTCGCGAAGACGCCGCCACCGAGCGCGCCGACCCTCGGTGGCGCCGTCGGCAGGGTCGGGAAGTCTTCCACCGGCATGGTGAGCAGGCCGAACTCGGCGCTGCCGCAGGTCAGCACCGCCTCGGAGCCGCTGGTGGCGATCTCCACGGGCATGGCGGGCAGGCTGCGGGTGATCTCGGCGAGGATCCGGCCCGGGATCAGCACCCGGCCAGGCTCGGACACGTCGGCCTCGACCGAGGCGCGGGCCGAGACGTCGTAGTCGAAGGCCGACAGCACGAGATCGTCACCGTCGGCCTCCAGCAACAGGCCGGAGAGCACGGGGAGGGCCGGGCGGTTCGGCAGCACCCGGGCGGCCCAGGCCACGGCGTCGGCCAGGACATCGCGATTAACCCGGAACTTCACCTGATCATTCCTTCGTCCTGAACGCCACCACCTGCGGTGACCGTACTCCTAGGAACGGTATCCGGTGCGTCCGACAGAAAACCCCCGGCCGTCGTCGTGGGCCGCCGGGCGGGGGTCATCCGCGGGCGGCGCCGAGATAGGCGAGTACGGCCAGGACCCGGCGGTTGTCGTCGTCGGAGGGGGCCAGGCCGAGCTTGCCGAAGATACCCGCGGTGTGCTTGCCGACCGCGCTCTCACTGAGGAACAGCCGCTGCGAGATGGCCGCGTTGGAACGGCCCTCGGCCATCAGCTCCAGCACCTCGCGCTCGCGCGGGGTCAGCGCCCCGAGCGGCTGGTGCCTGGCGGTGCTGGCCAGGAGTTTGGCGATCACCTCGGGGTCCATCGCGGTGCCCCCGGCGGCGACCCTGCGGACCGCGTCGACGAACTGCTCGGCGTTGAACACCCGATCCTTGAGGAGATAGCCGACCGCCCCCGAGCCGTCGGCCAGCAGTTCGCGGGCGTAGAGCTGCTCGACATGCTGGGAGAGCACCAGCACCGGCAGGCCGGGGACGGCCCTGCGGGCGGCCAGCGCGGCCTGAAGTCCCTCGTCGGTGAAGGTGGGCGGGAGCCGTACGTCCACCACGGCCACGTCGGGCCGCTCCGTGGTCAGCGCGGCGAGCAGCTCGGGCCCGGACTCGACCGCCGCGACGACCTCGAAGCCGTGCGCCTGGAGTAGGCGGACCAGACCGTCTCTCAGCAGGTAGAGGTCCTCGGCGATGACGACTCGGGAGCTCATAGGTCCGGCTCCGTGCCCTCCCGCGCCGGATGCCTCCGTGCGTGGATGATGGGAAGGCTTATGGCCAGGCCGTACATGGTGAGGCCCAGGGCGATGTTGAAGACGATCATCGGCCACTGCCACGGCCCGGGAAGGTAGAGCGCCAGGAACCAGCTGCGGACGTCCTGGCCGGTGATCTTCAGCACCATCGGGACCAGCCCCTGGGGAAACAGGGGGAGCCAGCCGAGTCCCCAGCCGAGTCCCACGACGGCGAGCTTCCACCGGGGCATGGAGGGTCTGACCGGTTCGAGCCCGGTCAGCGCGTACGGCAGGTCGATCGTGGCCGTGGTCGGTCCGCCCGGCGGGCTGCTGAGCGCGAGCACCCCGTCGAAGGCCGCCAGCCGCCGCTCGATGCCGTGCAGCCCGCTGCCCCGCGAGGGGTCGGCGCCTCCCGAGCCGTCGTCGGTGACGGTGACGCGCAATGTCCTGCCCCGGGTGCTGATGTCGATCCAGACGCGGTCCGCACCCCCGTGCCGGGCCGCGTTGGTGAGCAGCTCACTGATCGAGAAGTAGACCGCCGACTCGACAGGCGAGTCCGGGCGCGCCTTCAGGTCGACGGTGACCGTGACCTTCAGCGGGCTGTCCAGCGCCAGTGCCCGTATGGCGTCGCCGAGGCCGCGCTCGGCCAGGACCGGCGGATGGATGCCCCTGACCAGGTCGCGCAGCTCGGTGAGCGCCGTGGACGAGGCCTCACGGACCTTGGCCAGCAGGGTCTTGGCCGCGGCCGGATCCCTGTCCACCAGTTCCTCCACCGCGCCGAGCATCATGCCCATGGCGACGAGCCTGGCCTGGGCCCCGTCGTGCAGGTCACGTTCGATCCGCCGCAGCTCGGCCGCCTGGGAGTCGGCCACCTCCAGCCTGACCCGGTCGAGCTGCCGGATCCGGCCGCTCAGCACGGACTTGGCGGTGGGGGAGAGCAACAGCCGGTTCCACCAGGCGTAGCAGCGGAGCAGCCAGGGCGCCGAGGCCGCCCCGGCGACGGCGACGGCCACCCCCAGGGGCGCGGCCTGCGGGGCCCAGTACCAGGGCATGGCCAGACCGGATCCGAGCGCGCCCAGAGGCAGCAGCAACAGGGCCCCGCCGACGAGCGGGTTGAGGAACAGCCAGAGCCCGTCCCGCCAGGTGGCCGGGTCGGTGAACATCCAGTTCAGGCGGTTGTTCCAGGCCGGCCAGCGCGGGGTCTTGTAGAGCTGGCGCTCGTGCCGGTACCAGCCGTCCGGCTGGGGGCGGGGCGGAGGCGGCGGCGTCCGGTAGGACGGGGGAACCTCCACGCCCAGCCACCGGCCGGTCAGCCTTCTGGCCAGCATGGTGCGGCGCCTGATCAGCCTGGTCGTCGGCATGAAGAAGAAGATCAGCCCGAACGTCAGAAGCACCATGGCGGCGGCGGTCAGCGCGACCAGCACGACGTCCGCCAGGGCCAGCCCTCCCAGGGCCGCCCCCAGCGCCAGTGCCCGGCCGATCGTCGTCGCGTGTCGTCTCATGGATAAGAGTCTCGGTGATCGGGGCCGCGGTGCCCAGTGAGGCCATGCGCCCTCCCGGGGTGGAGGTATCCCCACCCCCGGCGGGTACCCAGACGGCTTCCGCACGGCCGGCGGCCGGTCCTAGCGTCATCGGCATGAAGGTCATCGAGGTCGACAACCTCCGCAAACGGTACCGTGACCGGCTCGCGGTGGACGACGTGTCGTTCACCGTCGAGGAGGGCGAGATCTTCGGCGTTCTCGGTCCCAACGGGGCGGGCAAGACGACCACCGTCGAGTGCGTCGCGGGCCTGCGCACCCCCGATTCGGGGACCGTGAGGGTGCTGGGGGGTCTGGGCGGCACCGAGCTCAGGGAACGGCTCGGCGTCCAGCTGCAGAGATCCGTCCTGCCCGCGAAGATCAAGGTCTGGGAGGCGCTCGACCTCTACGCCTCCTTCTACAGGAGGCCCGCCGACCAGGTCGCGCTGATGGAGCGGGTCGGGCTGGCCGACCGGAGAAACACCGCCTACGGCAAGCTCTCCGGCGGCCAGCAGCAACGACTGTCCATCGCGCTGGCGCTGGTCGGCAACCCTCGGGTGGCGATCCTGGACGAGCTGACCACCGGTCTCGACCCGCAGGCCCGCCGGGAGACCTGGGAGCTCATCAGGCAGATCCGCGCGGACGGGGTGACGATCGTGCTGGTCACCCACTTCATGGAGGAGGCCGAGCGGCTCTGCGACCGGCTGGCGCTGATCGACTCCGGCCGGCTGGTCGCCGTCGACAGCCCGTCCGGGCTGATCTCCCGGATCGACCGGCCGCAGCGCGTCAGGTTCCGGCCGTCCCGCGCCTTCGACGACGCGGTACTCGGCGTCCTGCCCGAGGTGGGCGAGGTGAGACACGACGGTGCGCTGATCGAGGTCACCGGCACCGGCGACCTGCTCCTGGCGATCGCCACCGCCCTGGCCTCGGTCGAGGTCGTCCCGGCCGACCTCCGGCTGGAACAGGCCACCCTCGACGACGCCTTCCTGGCCCTCACCGGAAAGAAGATCTCCGCATGAAAAAGATGATCATGATCGAGGCGAAGCTCTTCCTGCGCGAACCGGGCGGTCCGATCTTCGCGATCCTGCTCCCCCTCGCGCTGCTGCTGGGGCTGGGCAGCATCCCCGGCTTCCGGGAGGCCAGCCCCGAGCTGGGCGGGGAACGGGTGATCGACACCCAGCTCCCGGGCATGATGGTGATCCTGTCCGTGGTGACGATGGCGCTGACCGTACTGCCCGGCACGCTGGTGACCTACCGGGAGAGCGGCGTGCTGCGCCGAATGTCCACCACCCCGGTCGGCCCGGCGCGGCTGCTGGTCGCCCAGGTGGTGAACAACATCGCGGTGACGGTCGTCGCCACCGCGGCGCTGATCGGCCTGGGCACTCTCGTCCTCGGCGTGCCGGCGCCCCGCGCCCTCGCGTCGTTCGTGGGTGTCCTCCTGCTCGGCAGCGCGTCGATGTTCGGCCTGGGCCTGCTCATCGCCGCGGTGGCGCCCAGCGCCAAGTCCGCGCCCGGCATCGGCTCGCTGCTGATGTTCCCGCTGCTCTTCCTGGCCGGCATGTGGATCCCCCGCGAACTGCTCCCCGACCTGGCACGGCGGATCGGCGACTTCCTGCCGATGGCCCCGTTCGCCCAGGCGCTCCGCGACACCTGGGCGGGCCACGCGCCGCAACCGCTGCATCTGGTGGTGATGGCGGCGACAGTGCTGGTCACCGGCGTGCTGGCCACCCGGCTGTTCCGCTGGGAGTGACCCGCCGAGTGGTCGTTCGGAGCCGGGGAACGGCGGGTGAGGCGATCCGTGCGACAACCGGTGAGGGGCGGCCATCCGGGAGGGTACGGCGCACAACCGGGCGAATACCGCGCCGAAAATTCCGTGCGATCCGTTGAACCCGTTCCGGATCCGGCCGCGTACTGCCTGCCGACGCCGAAATCGCTCAGCCTCCCCGGCTGTGGGACGGCGAGTGGCCCGATCACCCGGCACAGCGCGGGGCCCCCGGTCTCCTGGGCATTCGCACGGATCAAAGGACGCAGGCCATGATGCGACAGAGCACCTGTCCCCCGCCACCGGCCGACCCGCTCGGATTCGAATCCCCGGTGAACACCTCACGCGGACCCGGTGGCCCGCTCAGGTGGTCGCGGCGGCCGCGTCCGGAGGAAAGGGGGGTGACGGCGTGAACTCGCGGATCGAACACACCGACGTGGGCGCCTACGCCCTGGGACTGCTCGAAGAGGCCGACCGGAACGCCTTCTCGGCGCACCTTTCCGGCTGCTTCTCCTGTGCGGCGGAGCTGGCCGGGATCTCCGGAACGGCGGGGGTGCTCGCCGGGGTCGGCCCCGTCGAGGACGACAACCGCGACGGTGGAGCCCCAGCCGAGATGATCGACCTGCTCCGGTACAGGCAGGCGTCCGTCCGGCGGGCCCGCAGGAGGACGTTCGTGATCGGCATCGCCGCCGCCGTCGCCCTGGTGGCCGGCGGGGTCACGGTGGGCACCGTCGTCTCCGGCACCGGCGGGGCCGGAGTGCCCGGACACTCCGCGCACGGTCCGGCCGAGGAGTTCTTCCGGCGGGGAGAGCCAATCGCCGGAACGGGCGCCGCCGGCGTCGCGGGTGAGCTGGTGCTGGAGGGCAAGGGCTGGGGGACCCACGCCGCCCTCAAGCTCACCGGCGTCAGGGGACCTCTGGAGTGCGATCTGATCGCCGTCTCCAGGACGGGCGGGCGGCGCGTCGTCACCGGATGGGCGGTGCCGGTCGCCGGATACGGGGTCACCGGCTCCCCTGAGCCGCTGTACGTGCACGGCGGGACCGCGTTCCCGCCCGCCGACATCGACCGTTTCGAGGTGAGGACGACCGACGGCAGGACACTGCTCACCGTCAAGGTCTGATCCACGGAAACGCCCTCTCGCCGACGAATCCCGAAATCGTCCGTCACATCCCCGAAGGACGGGGACCGCGACGACCCCTCGAATTCGCCACCCGGCGAGGGGGCGTTTTCTGCCCCCTGGCGAATACGTAAATTTACGGATTTATCGGTTGAACTTCTCTCTTCTCCGGCGCCGTACAACAGGGAGAAAGGCACAACGGCTTCAGTTATCGCACGTCAACGAGAGGTTCATCATGTCCAAGCGCACCCTCGCCCTTCCCGCCGTGGCCCTCACCGCCGGTCTGATCGCCGCGTCGGCGCCCACGGCCGCGCAGGCCGGCACCACGGAGTCCGCGGCGGCCCGGGGCTCCTCGTCGTCCCCGGCCGTCTACTTCGCCGCCCGTCTCACCGGAGCCAACGAGGTGCCCGTCAAGGGCGGTCCGGCCGTGGGCGACAAGGACGGAAGCGCCTACGCCGTGATCCGGGTCAGCGGCGACCAGATCTCCTACGCCGTACGGTGGAGAAACACCGCCGCGCCCACGGCCTTCCACATCCACCAGGGCCGGGCGGGCGCCAACGGCGACGTCAAGGTCGGCTTCTTCGGCGAGGCGCTGCCGGGGAGCGCGAAGGCCGTGGCCGGCGGCGTCAAGGTCGGGGACAGCGGGCTGTCGGCCGCCATCAAGAAGAACCCGGGCGGGTTCTACGCCAACCTGCACACCGGTGAGTTCCCCGGCGGAGCGGTACGAGCCCAGCTGTTCAGGCTCAGCCATCCGGTCGACCTGGCAGCGATCCTGGCCGACGGCACCCACGCCGCGTTCCAGTCGCAGGCCGACGGCGCCCAGGAGGTGCCCGCCGACGGCAAGAAGGTCGGCGACCCGGACGGCCGCGCCCAGTGGCTCATCGGCCTCGACGGCGCGAACCTGCGCTACGCCACCGTCTGGAACCGGGTCTCCGCCCCCACCAACGGGCACATCCACCGGGGTGAGAAGGGGAAGAACGGCCCGGTCGTGGTCGACCTCTTCGCCGACGCCAACGGCCTGCCCGAGTCGATCACCGGAATCGCCGGCACCGCGCCGGTGAAGTCCGACATCGCACAGGGAATCAAGAAGAACCCCATGAACTGGTACGCCAACCTGCACACCACGGAGTTCGACGGCGGCGCGGTCCGCGGCCAGCTGCACCGGGCCCACGGCGGCTGGTGACCCCGCGGCTTTGACCACGCGGCGCCCCGGCGCCGGCCGAGGACGTCCGGCGGCCCCGCTCACCGGGTGTCCCGGCCGGGCCCGGCGGGATCAGCCGATGTCGATGCCGCGCCGCCGGACGGCGTCGGCGACGGCCGGCGGGAAATCGGGCCCTGAGCCGTCCGGGTTCGGAGCACCCAGTGAGTTGAGGGCCGCGACGATCCGCTTCTCCTCGTAGACGAAGTGCGACTCCAGCAGGGCGGCCAGGCCGTCCAGCTCGGCTCGCACGCGCTGCACCTCGGCCGGACCGGGGTCCGCCACGAGACCGCCGAGCAACTCCTCCAGCTCGCGCAGGATCCCGGCCACCAGATGATGGTCTCGGCTCAGCTCCTCAAGCACGGGGCGCAGTTCGGGGAACCGCTCCGCCAGGGCGGGGAACGCCCCGTCGTCCTCGGCGGTGTGATGCAGGCTCAGCGCCGAGCAGAACGTCAGGCAGTGCGCCCGCAGCTCCCGTGGCCGCTCGGCGTGGCCGTCGAGGTGGGCGTCAACGTCCTCACGGAGCCTGGCCAGCTCCTCGCGGAGCCATATGTGAACTTCGATCAACTGGTTGCCGAACGCCGTGAGACGGCCGTCCGGGTCGGTGGGGGTTTCCATGGATATCCCATGTTTCGGCGCCTCCATGCCCACGGCTGTCTCTTCGCCGGGTGCACCGCGACACTGACCGGGGATTCCATCATCATTCGGACGGACCGTCAAGCAGTCACCGACCGGCCCGGGCTGCGAGGATACGCGGGCTGACAGTGACCATGCCAGGAGTTCCGAGGACCGCCGGCGGGCCGCCGGTCCTCATCGCTCCGGTGAGGGGGGCGGATGACGATCCACGGGGTGTTGTTCGACGTTGACGACACGCTCTTCGACTACTCGGCCTCGGAGCGGGCCGGCGTGCTCGCACACCTGGCCGCCGAGAGGCTGCTGGAACTGTTCCCGTCACCGGCCGACGCTGTGGCGGTCTGGCAGAAGATCACGGAGGAGGAGTACGCGCGCTTTCTCGCCGGCGAGTCGACGTTCACCGAGCAGCGGCACGCGAGGACCAGGCGGCTTCTCGCACACGTCGGGCGCCTTCCGCCCGGCGGTATCTCCGATCGCCAGGCGTCCGACTGGTTCGCCGGACACGAAAGACTCCGAGACGCCACGTGGGCCGCCTTCCCGGACGCCGAACCCGCGCTCAGCACGCTCGCGCCGGGATTCCGGCTCGGCGTCGTCTCCAACTCGTCGTCGGCGCACCAGCGGCGCAAACTCCACGCGATCGGACTGCTGCGTCATTTCGGTGACGCGATCCTCTGTTCGGACGAACACGGCGCGGCCAAGCCGGACCCCGGTATCTTCCTGGCGGGGTGCGAGATGCTTGGCCTGCCCCCTCACCAGGTCGCCTACGTCGGCGACGCGTACGAGACCGACGGCCTTGGCGCCCGCGACGCGGGCCTGCGCTCCTACTGGCTCGACCGGGTGTCCACCGGAACGACGCCCCCTGACGGGGTCACGGTGATCCGCTCGCTGGAGGAGTTGGCGACCGCCCTGAGTCGGTGTCCTGGGTGATGATCGATGCCGGCCGGTGTCCTCGGCGCGGGAGGTGGTGCGGCCGAGCCCTGCTTCACCGACCTCACCGATCGCGATCGCAAGCTGTACCGCTTCACGCGTCGCAGCGTCACAACAGAGCTCAAGGACGACATCCGATCTTGGATCGACGCCTGGAACGCCGCTCCAAGCCCTTCCCCTGGACCAAAGCCGCTAACGAGATCCTTGGGAACCTCGACGCTTGGCGCAAAATAACCGGCGACTCGGAAGGTGTTCGAGAGGTGATCGCCAACCTCAACGGACCCATTCGAGTGGCCGTGGTCCGGGCCTCTGGGCGGGATAACCGCGGATGATCCGCCGCAGCGGGGTGCTGATCGCCGCCCACCGGATCATCGCCTCGCTCGTTACCGGTCGACGCTCGTAGTCGCGGGCCAGTCGCCGATGCATCATCAGCCAGGCCAGGGCCCGCTCGACCACCCACCGCCTGGGACGCACCCGAAAGCCGCGCTGCTCGGCGGGCTTGGCGACGATGAACACGATGATGCCCGGCGCCTCGCGCGCCCAGGCCACCAATCGTCCGGAAAAGCCCTGATCGGCGAAGACCACCCGACCCGGCAAACGCCGCTCAGATACAACCCCGGCAGCAGGGTCGTGGCCCCGGCGCGGTCCTGCACGCTCGCCGGGCGGACCATCACCGCCGGCAGCAGCCCGAGCGTGTCGGTGATTACGAACCGCTTGCGCCCATTGATCTTCTTGTTCGCGTCATAACCGCGGCTGTCGGCCCCGAACCGATCTGCTCGGTCGGCTTGCCCAGCTGACCGAAAGTGCGATCGATGCGCAGCCGGGCTGGACGGTGGTCACCGGGTCGCCACTCGCGTCGTTCGTCGACCGGCACCGCGTTCTTGGGCGGCTTGGCGCCGGTCTTCCAGCCTGTGCCGTCCACCGGGGTGGTTGTCGTCTCGGTCTTCACCAAGGACGGGAATCCCTTGGCCGACCCAGTCAGCGGCTTGGGAGTGACCGGCTCCCAGCGAGTCGAATGGACTCCGGCGCATACTCCGCCGAACACCGGCGCATCGGGTGTCACCGTGGCGTGCCGATGGATCAGGGGGCGCCGTACCAGCGCCAGGAGGTCGGGTGGGGGCGGCCGGGGAGGTCCGCGCGGCCGGTGGACCACAGGAGGGCGGGCCAGCGGTCGGTGTCGGTCGGGGCGTCGGGGAACAGGCGGTTCAGGACCCGGTCGCACAGGTCGGCGGGCGGCTCCCACCCGACGCCGAGTCCCTCGGCGACGTCGTGCGTGTGCACCAGGATCTCCACCACGCCCATGGCCGCGAAGCCCTCCGGGTCCGCGACCCCGAAGACGTGGAACGCTCGGACATCCGGTGAGGCGGTACGGACCACGGCGACCAGCAGGGCCCCGCTGGCCTCCAGCACCTGGAGCAGCCCGGCGGGGCCGAGACGGCGATTCGCGAAGATCACGTTCGCCGGTCCTCCCGGATTCCTCCGGATCCAGTCGAACGGGACGTGGTCGTCCAGCGGGGGCGTCTCGGGCCCCAACTGGGCCGCGTAGGAGAACAGGTCGTCGGCGAGGTGCTCGACGGTCTCCCAGCAACTCCACTCCAGGGAGCCCGCCCTGACGTCCCAGTCCGCCGCGAGCGCCGGGCGCAGGGCGGCGACCGCCAGCCGGACGGCGCGCTGAACGTCGTCGGCGGTGACGGGACCGGCAGAAGATCCAGACGTCCGAGACATGGCACGACCCTACATGATCGTTTCTCCCCTTCCCACTGCTCGGGTTTCACGGCGCCGGTACGGCGAGCAGCGGTGTGGATGACCGGGCGCCGGCGGACGGCGCCCGGCCCGGCGAACGACCCCGGTCACGGCATCAGGCTCCGCTGTGCGGACCGTCTCGACGGGAAGTTCCACGTCGTACGGCCCGGGCCCCTCCTTTCCGAACCGCACGACATACGGCGCGGCGGCGCGCCGGGGAAGGACGCCGCGGCGCCTGCTTCAGGGGGCGCGGAGCCCGGCGGCTGTCCCACCGGCGGCGGGATCCGGGCGGGACGGAGGAGTCGGTCCACCCGTCGCGGTGCCGCCCGGACATGTCGCGGTGACGGCCGGATGTACGGCGACGCCAGATCACGCCGTCACCTGCCCCGCCGCCTGCCCTGTCACCCGGGCGGCGACCGCCTCCTGCCGGTCGACCACGACGCCCCAGTCCAGGTCACTCTCAGCGCCGGCCTGGACGAGCAACGTGGTGAAGACCTTCTCCCAGGTGCCGTCGGCGGCCCACTTCCGCAGCCGGTTGTGGGCGCCTTTCCACGAGCCGAACTCGGTCGGCATGTCCATCCGGGAAGAACCGGTCCGGTACTTCCCGGCGATCGCGTCGATCACCTGCCGGTGATCCCGCCATCGCCCGCCTCGTCGAGGTGTCCGGTCCGGCAACAGCGGCTCGATCCGAGCCCATTGGGCATCGGTCAACGACACCCCAGATCAACGATCAGTTGACATCCTCCCCTCCCTGAAGGGAGGGGATTCCAACCGTCGCCGGTTGGGTTTCCTGTTTCACAGCCGGTCGCCCGCCCGGAAGGATTTCCGTTGGGGTCTTACACCGGCTCCGCAGGCGTTTTACCTCTCCGCCAGCCCGGCGGCGAGGATGTTGATCGCGGCATTCACATCCCGGTCGTGGTGTGCGCCGCAGGGACAGGTCCACTCCCGGACGTTCAGCGGCATGGACGACTGGACGGCTCCGCACGCCGAGCAGAGCTTGGAGGAGGGGAACCAGCGGTCCACAACCACCAGCTCCCGCCCGTACCAGGCGCACTTGTACTCCAGCATGCCCCGCAGCTGCCGCCACGAGGCGTCGGAGATCGCCCGGGCCAGGGAGTGGTTTTTCACCAGGTTGCGGACGGTGAGGTCCTCGATCGCGACCGTTTGGTTCTCACGGACGAGACGAGTGGTGAGCTTGTGCAGGTGATCGCGGCGGCGGTCGGTGATCCGCGCGTGCACGCGGGCGACCTTCCGGCGGGCCTTGGCCCGGTTCGCCGAGCCCTTGGCCTTACGGGCCAGCTCCCGCTGAGCCTTGGCGAGCTTGCGCCGGTCGGCGCGCTCATGCCTCGGGTTGACGACCTTCTCCCCGGTCGACAGGGCCACCAGGGACGTGATCCCGGCATCGACCCCGACCGACGCGTCCACCGGGTCGAGCGGGCGGATCGTCTCCTCCACCAGCAGGGACACAAACCAGCGTCCCGCCGCGTCCCTCGACACGGTGACGGTGGACGGCTCCGTGCCCTCGGGAAGAGGCCGCGACCACACGATGTTCAGCGGGCCGTCCATCTTCGCCAAGGTCAGCGCGCCCTCGCGCCAGCGGAACGCCGAGCGGGTGTACTCCGCGCTCGCCCGCGACCTCTTGCGCGCCTTGAAGGTGGGGTACTTGGCCCGCTTGGCGAAGAAGTTCGCGAACGCCGCCTGAAGATGCCGCAACGCCTGCTGGAGCGGCACCGACGACACCTCGTTCAAGAACGCGAGGCCGGCGGTCTTCTTCCACGCGGTCAGTACCGCCGACGACTCCACGTAGGAGACCTTCCGGCCTTCCAGCGTGTAGGCGCGGGTGCGCATCTCCAGAGCCTTGTTGTAGACGAGGCGGGCGCAGCCGAACGTCCGGGCAAGCTCGGAAGCCTGCTCGGGGGTCGGGTGGAAGCGGTACTTGTAGGCCCGCTTCACGATCTGCGCCACGCCTCACATTCTACCGCACGATCAGTTAAGTATCGTGCGTGTTTCCGTACGGCGGTTCGCCCTACGGCGAATCGCCTGCCCCTGCCCTGCTCCGCAGGGGCCCGATTCCTCCCCGGCCTAAAGGCGGGGTCTCCCCGGAGGTTTCCTATGAACGCCGCACGGTCCCGGGCCTCGGGCTTACGGAGCACAAGCCGTTCGGTCCTTATCGGGGCAGGTGGCCAGGCGACGGAACCGAGCTCAGTCATGGCGGGCAACCTACCGCACGCCCGTGAGAGTGATCCGAAGGAGAAGGCCTAGTGGGGGGCCATGTCGACGAAGCGGCTGTAGTGGCCCTGGAAGGCGACGGTGACGGTGGCGGTGGGGCCGTTACGGTGCTTGGCCACGATCAGGTCGGCCTCACCCGCTCGGGGGGACTCGCGCTCGTAGGCGTCCTCACGGTGGAGAAGGATGACCATGTCGGCGTCCTGCTCGATCGAGTTGTGAACGCCGATGCCGTTCGCCACGAAGTTGTGGGTGCCCGGCACGGTGGCGTCGAAGACGGCCTGCTCCCCCTGACTCTCGACGGAGACGACCTCGTCCCAGAAGACGTCGTTGGTCGCGATCATCTCCAGCCGGGCGTCGTCGAGGATCACGGCCACCCGTCCCAGGCGTTCGCGGACGGGGGCGCGGTGCCCCGGGGCGCCTGCGCCGGGCCGGGTGCCGGACTCGGCCGGGGGGCCGTGGCGGGCCGGGCCCTCCTCGGCCAGCACGTTCCCCACCCTGTCCCAGACCTGGTGGGGAACGGTGTCAAGGGCCTTCTCCGCCGTGACCGCGCGCAGCGCGGTGGCGCACCGCTCCGCCTCCGCCGACCGCGGGCCGTGCGCACCGATGTCGTGGAGGAAACGGAGCTGGTTCTCCGGGCCGTGGACGTACAGCCGGTATCCCGGCCGGTGACCGTCCTCCCGGGTCTCCGCCACCCCGGTCATCACATTGAAGCGCAGCAGGAGCCGGGCGACGTCGTCGACCAGTCGCCGGCTCGTGGAGGTGTAGTCGATCCGTGCCCGGCCGTTCCCCTCGTCCCATCGGACGGAACCGCCGGCCGCCCACAGGTGCCGCAGGAAGAGGGCGAGCCCCGGTCCGGGGAGGGAGAAGACCTCCGCGGGAACATGTCTCCGCGGGCCCCCCGGCCCGGAGGGCCCGGGTGAGCCCGGCCGCGCGGAGATCGGATCCCCGGACCCGTCACCGACCGCGCGCGCCAGCAGGACGACGTCGTCCTGTGACCACTCCTGGAGCCGCTCGGGAGCCGGCACGTGGCGGGGCACCGCCAGCCGGGCCCCCGGCGGGAGCTCGCCCAGCGGACGCCAGCCGTCGTAGGTCATGAAGGGGTGATTCGCCGTCGCCGTGATCTCCCGGCCGGACCTCAGCCGGAGCCGGAAGACCTCCTTGACCCCGCTCGGGAACACATGGGTCATGGTTCTCGGGATGAGCCGGAGCCGCTCGTCGAGCGACCACACGGGAATGTCGCGCTCTCCCCTCTCCAGCAACTCCCCCAGGGACGTCTCGGCGCCGGTGTCGGCGCGGAGGATCCGGGTGTCGGCGGTGAGACAGCCCGACTCACGGAGGTCGCTGACCATGGGGCGCTTGTCGGTCCGCTGCTCGGGGCCACGGTTCAGCTGGGAGATCGCGATGACCGGCACCTCCAGCTCCTTGGCGAGAAGCTTGATCGCCCGGGAGATCTCGGAGACCTCGTTCTGCCGGCTCTCCGTCTTCTTGGGCGAGGACATCAGCTGGAGGTAGTCGATGATGACGAAACGCAGGTCGTTGCGCTGCTTGAGGCGGCGGCACTTGGCCCGGATCTCCATCATCGACATGTTGGGCGAGTCGTCGATGAACAGCGGGGCCTCGGCCACCTCGCCCATCCGCCGGGCCAGCTTGGCCCAGTCGTCGTCGGTCATCGTGCCCGACCGCATCGAGTGGAGCGCGACCCTGGCCTCGGCCGAGAGCAGGCGCATGGTGATCTCGTTACGCGACATCTCCAGCGAGAACACCACGGTGGTCATGCCGTGTTTGATGGCGGCGGATCTGGCGAAATCCAGCCCCAGGGTCGACTTGCCGATGGCCGGCCGCGCGGCCACGACGATCATCTGGCCGGGGTGGAGGCCGTTGGTGAGGGCGTCGAGGTCCTGGAAGCCGGTGGGGACGCCGACCATCTGGCCGCCCCGGCCGCCGATGGCCTCCAGCTCGTCGAGGGCGCCCGGCATGATGTCGGCCAGGGGGATGTAGTCCTCGGAGGTGCGGCGCTCGGTGACCTTGTAGATCTCGGCCTGGGCGCGGTCGACGAGATCGTCGACCTCCTCGTCCTGCCCGCCGTACCCGTAGGAGACGATGCGGGTGCCGGCCTCGATGAGCCTCCGGAGGATGGCCTGCTCACGGACGATCCTCGCGTAGTAGCCGGCGTTGGCCGCGGTGGGCACGACGGCGGTCAGCGTGTGGAGATAGGCGCCGCCGCCGATCCGGGCGACCTCCCCGCGCTTCTGGAGCTCGTCGAAGATGGTGACGGCGTCGGCGGGGTCGCCTCTGCCGTACAGGTCGGTGATGATGTCGTAGATGATCTGGTGGGCGGGGCGGTAGAAGTCGTCGGAGCGGATGACCTCCACCACGTCGGCGATGGCGTCCTTGGACAGGAGCATGCCGCCGAGGACGGACTGCTCGGCCTCGATGTTGTTCGGCGGGGTGCGCTCGAACCCTGGCTCGAAGACCGGTGGCTCCGCGATGCTCACCGTGCACCCCCTCTTTCGAACGTGGTTTCGCTATCTCCAGTTGTAGCCGACCGGTGTGACAGTCTCGCCGTTTCCCGGACCAGGTGGCAACGCGACCTGTCGACAGAGGTGTGGATAAGGTGTGCAGTTTTCCCCCAGAGATGTGGGCACCTTGGGGACAGTGCTGTGGATAACTGCTTTCCGCGACCCGGAACACCGCTCTGGCCTGCAAAAACGTCATCCACTGCCTGTGGATGAAAGAAAGTTGTGGCGACACGCCGAAACTCTCCCCCCTCGGGGTGGCTCATCCCCTTGATCCCCTTGACGGCCTCCGCAGGGGTAACGGACACAATGGAGAGGTGCCCCTCACCTCCAGCGCGGACCGCGCCCACGACAGGCAGATCCTCCGGCTGGCGGTCCCGGCCTTCGGAGCCCTGGTGGCCGAGCCCCTGTTCCTGCTGACCGACACCGTCATCGTCAGCCGTCTGCCCGCGCCCGCGCTCGGCGCGCTGGGGGTGGCGAGCACCGTGCTGGGCTTCCTGGTGGGGCTGTGCGTGTTCCTCGCCTACGGCACGACGGCGGCGGTGGCCCGGCAGATCGGCGCGGGCGACCTCCGGCGGGCCGTCCGGCAGGGGGTGGACGGTCTCTGGCTGGCCGCGGGGGTCGGACTGGCGATCATCGTGGTGGTGTGGCCGCTGGCGCCCTGGCTGGTCCACCTGATCGGCGCCGAGGACGAGATGGCCCGGCAGGCGGTCACGTACCTGAGGATCAGCCTCCTGGGCGTTCCCGCCATGCTGCTGGTGCTGGCCGGGACCGGCGTGCTGCGGGGCATGCAGGACACCACGACCCCGCTGCTGGTCTCGGTGGGGTCCTTCGCGCTCAACGCGGTGCTCAACCTCGTCTTCGTCCTGGGCCTGGGCTGGGGCATCGCGGGCGCGGCCTGGGGCACCGTGCTGGCCCAGTCGCTCGCCGCCGCGGTATATCTCGCCCTGATGTTCGGGCGGCACCGGGCGCCGCTCCGGCCCGACCCAGCGGGCGTCAGGGCCGCGGGTTCGGCCGGGATCGCCCTGGTCATCCGTACGGCGTGCATGCAGGTGGTGCTGACCGTCGCGGCCACCCTGGCGACCCGGATGGGCCAGGAGCAGATAGAGGCCCACACGATCGCCATCAGGATCTGGACCCTGCTGGCGTTCGCCCTGGACGCGATCGCCATCGCCGGGCAGGCCATCACCGGCCGGGCCCTGGGCGCCGGCGACGTGATCGGAACCCGGAGGGCGACCCGGAGGATGGTCGAGTGGGGGATCGGCTCGGGCCTGCTGCTCGGGTTCCTGGTGATCGCGGCCAGGCCGTTCGTGCCCGGCGTGTTCGACGCCGACCCCGTGGTGGCCGGGGAGTTGCTCGACCTGCTCTGGGTGATAGGGGCCCTTCAGGTGGTCGCGGGGGTGGTGTTCGTCCTGGACGGTGTGCTGATCGGCGCGGGTGACCAGCGCTATCTCGCCTGGGCGGGGCTGTGGACGACCCTGGCGTACCTGCCCGCCGCGCTGGCCGTGGTGGCCGCCGGCGGCGGCCTGGTGACGTTGTGGCTGGCGCTGGGGGTGTGGATGGCGGCCCGGCTGATCACCCTGGGCCTTCGGGCACGCGGCACGGCGTGGTTGGTGATCGGTGCGTGATCTGGAGGTGTCCACCACGTAACCGGCAAGCTCTTGTCCCGTGGGAATGCCCTGCGGCACTGTGAACAAGCCCGGCAAAACGGATGCTTCACCCATCATGATTGGGTCACGTCGTGCGCGAAGGTCATTCTCCGTCGATTGCCCGCCGATTATCCCCGAGCGAGGCGACAGACCGGTGGACCGGCGCGCGTCACGGTCTGCCCAAGGCCTACGGTCCGGCGGATCTCACCGTACTGGGCGTCGGCGTCATGATCGGCGCGGGCATCTTCAGCCTCGCGGGCCGCCAGGCGGCCTCCATGGCCGGCCCCGGCGTGATCCTCTCCTTCATGATCGCGGGTATCACCAGCCTGCTCGTGGCCTTCTGTTTCGCCGAGCTGTCCTCCGCCCTGCCGGCCTCGGGCAGCGCCTACACCTTCACCTACGTCATCTTCGGCGAGGTCTGGGCCTGGATCGTCGGCTGGGCGCTGGTGATGGAGCTTCTCATCGCCACGGCGGTGGTGGCCAGGGTCTGGTCGCTCTACGCCGCCCAGATGCTCACCGACCTCGGGGCGCACTTCCCCGCACCGCTCGCCGGGCTCACCGGCCGGGTCGAGGGGTTCGACCTGTTCACGCTGTTCATCCTGGTACTGCTGACGATCGTGGTGGCGCTGGGCGCCCGGGTCGGCCTGCGGGCCCTGTGGATCATCGTGGTCGCCAAGCTGATGGCCATCGGCGCGGTCATCGTGGTCGGCGCCACGCACTTCGACAAGCGCAACCTGGCCGCCATCCCCGCCCCGCAGGCTCGCGCGCAGGCGGCCACCGACACCCTGCACTCGCCGCTGCTGGGCCTTCTCTCCGGCCACACCAGCGCGTTCGGCTGGTTCGGCATCTTCGCCGCCTCGGCGGCCATCACCTTCGCCTACATCGGCTTCGACGTCGTGGCCACCGCGGCCGAGGAGGCCGAGGACGCTCCCCGGTCGATTCCGAAGGGCATCATCCGCAGCCTGGTGATCACCACGATCATCTACATCTCGGTGGCGGTGGTGATGGTGGGGATGATCCCCTACGACAGGATCGACATCGAGGCCCCGCTCGCCGACGCCTTCCGCGGCGCGGGCGAGGGCTTCATGGTGCACATCATCAACATCGGCGCGGTGCTCGGCCTCACCACGGTCGTCCTGGTGCTGCTGGTCGGGCTGACCCGCGTCATGTTCTCCATGGCCAGGGACGGGCTGTTCCCGCACCGGCTGGCCAGGATCAACCGGAGCTACCACAGCCCGACCCGGGTCACCCTGATCATCGGCGGCCTGGCGATCGTGCTCGCCGAGTTCGTGCCGGTGCTCACGCTCGAACCGCTGGTCGTGATCGGCTCCCTGTCCGTGTTCGTCGTGGTGGCCGCCGGGGTGATCAGGATGCGGCGGACCATGCCCGACCTGCCCCGCGGCTTCCGTGTGCCGCTCTCCCCCGGCGTGCCGCTGGCCTCGATCGCCGCCTGCCTCTGGCTACTGGTGAACCTCCAGCTCATCACCTGGCTGTACTTCATCGCCTGGATGGCCTTCGGCGTCCTGGTCTACCTGGTGTACGGCAGGCGCAACAGCGTGCTCGCCGGGATCTCGGCCGACTCCCTCAACCTCAACGCCGGGATCCGCGGACGGCACCGGCGCTGAGGCGGCACACCCGCCGAAAGGCCCGCGTCACGTCCCGGCCTGCGACCGGGCCCCTCACAACCGCCGGGCGTCGAGCACGCTCCGCAGGAACTCCCGGGTCCGGGGCTGCCGGGGATCGGTGAAGATCTGCTCCGGGGTACCGCGCTCCAGGAGCACACCGCCGTCGAGAAAGCAGACGGTGTCCGCGATCTCCCGGCAGAAACCCATCTCATGAGTGGTCAGGATCATGGTCATCCCCCCCTCCTTGAGCTCCCGGATCACCCCGAGCACCTCGGTGACCAGCGTCGGGTCCAGGGCCGAGGTCACCTCGTCCAGCAGCATCAGGCGGGGCTGGGTGGCCAGGGCACGGATGACGGCGACGCGCTGCTGCTGGCCGCCGGAGAGCCGATCGGGGTAGGAGGCCGCCTTGTCCGCCAGGCCGAACCTGGTCAGCAGGTCGCGGGCGTGGTGCTCGGCCTGTCCCCTGCCGACCCCGTGCACCTTGCGCGGGGCCAGCGTGATGTTGTCCAGCACGGTCATGTGCGGGAACAGGTTGAACGCCTGGAACACGATGCCCATGCGCTTGCGCACCTCGTCGGCGTTGACCCGGACGTCGGTGATGTCGTCGCCGTCCAGGTGGATCGTGCCGTCGTCCACGGTCTCCAGCAGGTTCACACAGCGCAGCAGGGTGGACTTGCCCGACCCTGAGGCGCCGATCAGGCAGACCACCTCGTGCGCGTCGACCGACAGGTCGACTCCGCGCAGCACGCCGTGGCCGTGATAGTTCTTCCAGACGCCCTCGACGGTCAGCAGGCTCAAGGTCTCTCCTCACCCGCCGGCTCGGTGGCCGGCGGCCCGTATCCGCCGCGCCCGCCGCCCCGGACGCACCCGTCGGCTCGCCCGTTCCGCCCGCTCACTGGCCCCGCCGCCGCTGCGAACGGGCCGCCAGATAGTCGGTGAAGCGGGCCATGGGGATGGTGAGCAGGATGAACAGCAGCGCCGCCACCAGGTAGGGCGTGTAGTTGAACGTGCCGGCGGCGTGGATCTGCGCCTGGCGCAGCGCCTCCAGCGGGCCGATCGTGGCGACCAGCGCGGTGTCCTTCTGCAACGAGACGAAGTCGTTGAGCAGGGGCGGCACCACCCGGCGTACGGCCTGCGGCACCACCACGTACCGCATGGTCCTGCCGTGGCTCAGCCCGAGGGACCGGGCGGCGGCCCGCTGGCTCGGGTGCACCGAGTCGATCCCCGCCCTGAACACCTCGGCCACGTACGCCCCGTAGGACAGGGTGAGCGCGATGACGCCGAGCGTCGCCAGATCCGTCGGCACGCCCCGCAGGCCCAGCGCGGGCAGGCCGAACCCGACGAGATAGATGACCAGGATGGTGGGCACGCCGCGGAAGACGTCGGTGTAGGTCACCGCGAGGGCGCGCAGCGGGAAGAACACCGGCGCCTTGAGGTTGCGCGCCAACGCGACCAGCAGACCCACGACGAGGATCAGCGGCTCGGCGATCAGGAAGATCTTGATGTTGAGCAGGAAGCCGCTCAGCACGTCCGGCAGCGCCTTGACGAACTGCTCGGGGTTGAAGAACGTCTCCTGGACCCGGGGCCAGCCGGGCGAGTTGGCGAAGACCCACCCGATCAGGACGATCACCAGGACCGTGGAGACGGTCGCGATCGAGCCCGACCGGACCGACCGCCGCCTGCGCAGACGCTCCCGTTCCCGTTGCCGTTCGCTCTTCACCCAGCCGGACGCGGCCGTCACACGGTCGCTCACCGTCGCCCGCCGGGGTTCCTCCGGGGGAGACGGCCTCCCGCCGGTGACCACATTCCGATCACTACTTCAGCTCCGGCGCACCCGCGGCCGAACCGAGCCACTCGGACTCGATCTTGGCGAGCTCTCCGGAGGAGGTCAGCCTGTCGATCGCCTCGTTCACGCAGCCCACCAGCGGACTGCCCTTCTCGAAGACCGCGCCGAAGACCTCGGGCGTGCCGGACGCGGCGCCGAACTGGCCGATGATCCTGGAGTTCTCGACCTGGGCCGCGGTCACGTAGAAGGCGGTGGGCAGGTCCACCACCACGGCGTCGACCTGCTTGTTCTTCAGGGCGTTCACCGCGTCGATCTGCTCGTTGTAGACGTTCAGCTCGGCCGAGGGCCGGATGACGTCCTTGACGGCCTGCAGCGAGGTGGTCCCGACCTGCACGCCGATCTTCGCGTCCTTCAGGCCCGCGAGGTCCGTCGCGGAGGCGATCTTCGAGCCGTCCAGCGCGACCACGGCCTGTTTGACGGTGTAGTAGCCCTTGCTGAAGTCGACGACCTTGGCCCGGTCGGAGGTGACGGAGACCTGGTTGACGTCGAAGTCGAACTGCTTGGCGCCGGGGGCGAACGCGGAGTCGAACTTCACCGTGGCCCAGGCGATCTCGGCGCCCTGGAAGCCGAGCTGCCCGGCGATCGCGTGGGCGACGGCGCTCTCGAAGCCCTTGCCGTTGGCGGGGTCGTCGTCCTTGAACCACGGCTCGTACGCGGGCTTGTCGGTGCCGATGGTCAGCTTGCCCGCCGTCCTCAGGGTGAGCCGGTCCTTGGCGCAGGAGGCAGGGGCCGCGGAGGAGGACGCGTCCGCCCGGGTCGCCGGGTCCGACGCCGGCGCACAGGCCACCGCGGTCACCGCGAGGGCGCCGAGCACGAGCAGCATCGAGGGACGGGCCATGACAAACCTCCAGAAAAGAACAACAACCCCCGAATTGTACGTATGTGCAGTGACTACCAGTAACACGTCTCGCGATGCGGATACGGGTACGGCTCGGGGACGGAGGCCGACGGCGGGAGGGCGCGGTGCGCGACAACGGGGAACAGCGGGAGACGACTCACGAGAACCGGAGACACCGGCAAGGGCCCCCTCCCACGGACGGGGAGAAGGCCCTTGCCTCAGACGGTCTCAGGCGGTCGATCAGGCCGCGACGACCTCGATGTCGAGGGCCGCGGAGACCTCCGGGTGCAGCTTGACGCTGACCCGGTGGGAGCCGAGGCTCTTGATCGCGGAGGCGATCTCGATGCGACGGCGGTCGAGCACCGGGCCGCCGGCGGCCTTGACGGCCTCGGCGACGTCGCCGGTGGTGATCGAGCCGAAGAGACGACCGGAGTCACCGGCCTTCGTCTTCAGCACCACCTTCAGGGCCTTGAGCTGCGAGGCGACTTCCTTGGCTGTGCCGAGGTCACGGATCTCGCGGGCGTCGCGGGCCTTCTTGATCGAGGTGATCTGCTTCTCGCCACCGCGCGTCCACAGGATCGCGAATCCACGGGGAAGCAGGTAGTTGCGGCCGTAGCCGCTCTTGACCTCGACGATGTCGCCGGGGGCACCGAGGCCGGTGACCTCACTGGTGAGAATGAGCTTCATTTGTCCGGACCTCCTTAGCGCGCGGTGCTCATGTACGGCAGGAGCGCCATCTCACGAGCGTTCTTGATAGCGGTCGCCACGTCACGCTGGTGCTGGGTGCAGTTGCCCGTCACCCGGCGGGCACGGATCTTGCCGCGGTCGGAGATGAACTTCCGAAGCAGCGCCGTGTCCTTGTAGTCGACGTAGGAGATCTTGTCGTGGCAGAACAGGCAAACCTTCTTCTTGGGCTTGCGCAGTGCCGGCTTGGCCATCGTGGTGCTCCTCTCAGAGCCCCGCCGTGCGGCGGGAATGGTCGCTGCGGATATGGACTGGTTTTCGAGATGCGGTCCGCGGTCGCCCGGGGGCCACCGCGTGGAGACCTAGAAGGGCGGCTCGTCGCTGAAGTCGCCGCCACCGCCGCCGAAGTTGCCGCCACCCTGCGGCTGGCCGCCGCCGAAGTTGCCGCCGCCACCGCCGAAGCCGCCGCCACCCTGGGGTGCGGCGGGCGACGCGGAGGCCCACGGGTCGTTGGCGGGACCGCCGCCGAAGCCGCCGCCACCGCCCTGACGGGCGGTCTTGTTGACCTTGGCTGTGGCGTTCCTCAGGGAGGGGCCGACCTCGTCGACCTCAACCTCGTAGACCGTGCGCTTCTCGCCTTCCTTGGTCTCGTATGACCGCTGGCGCAGCCGTCCCTGAACGATGACCCGCATGCCGCGCTGCAGGCTCTCGGCGACGTTCTCCGCCGCCTGCCGCCACACGTTGCAGGTCAGGAACAGGCCTTCGCCGTCCTTCCACTCGTTGGTCGTCTTGTCGAGGAACCTCGGAGTGGATGCGATGCGGAACCGGGCCACCGCTTGCCCCGTGGGGGTAAAACGCAGCTCCGGATCGTCGACGAGGTTGCCGACGATGGTGATCGTGGTGTCGCCTGCTGCCATGGCTAGCGCTGCCCTTCCTGCGACCTTCGCGGTTATCGGCTCAGAGTACGGCTGGCACCCGACAAAAGCCGGGGTTAGTGCACGTCCGGGCGGAGAACCTTGGTGCGGAGGATGCCCTCGTTGAGGTTCATCTGCCGGTCGAGCTCCTTGACCGTGGCGGGCTCCGCGGTCAGGTCGATGACGGCGTAGATGCCCTCGGGCTTCTTGGCGATGTCGTAGGACAGCCGACGACGGCCCCACACGTCGACCTTCTCCACGGTGCCGCCGTCATTGCGGATCACCGTGAGGAACTGGTCGAGGGAAGGGGCGACCGTGCGCTCATCGAGCGAAGGGTCGAGAATGACCATCACTTCGTAATGACGCATGCTGACTTCCAACCTCCTCTGGACTCTTGCGGTCACGACACCGTGCCGTGACAGGAGGACGCCTGCGTCTTCGTCCCGGACGCCCATTTCGGCGACCGCGGCGGCGGGCGGGCCATAACACGCCCATGCGACGCAGGCCGTGCCAGCCTACCAGGGCGTCAAGGGTTGGACCGTCACATCGCAGGGCACCTCCTGTGGCAGAGAAGGAGGTGACGGCGATGGCGCGCGCGTTCCGTCCCGGCGGGGGCCGGCTGTCGCGGCTGCTGAACAGTGACGGCAGACGGCACCCCGTCCAGAACGTGCTGAGCGTCGTCACGATCCTCTGCGGACTGGTGGCCTTCGTGACCGCGTTCATCCCGAGCGCGCACGCGGCCGCCGCCTGGCTGGGCGTGCTGGGGTTCACCGGAGGTCTCTACTCACAGTACGTCTCGGCGACGACCCCGGAGCGCTCACTGAACATCGTGGGCATCGTGGGCTCGTTCGTGGGCGTGGTCCTCGGCATCTATCACGGCGGCTTCTTCCCCTGACGCCGTGACCTGTCCCGCGGCGCCCCGAATCGCCGGAGACCAGGTCACGAGGGGCTAGCCGCCCAGACGCAGGTCCACTCCCAGCAGGACGAGGAACCACAGGAGGACGGCCAGCAGCGCCTCGGCGACGTTCTTCAGGAGCGTGGGGGTGATGTAGTGGTGGATCCAGGCCACGTAGAGACCGACCAGGATGTAGATCAGGCCGATCAGGCTTATCCCTCTGCGGTAGTAGGCCATTTTCCGGCTCCTCGGGGTTCGGCCCGCCGGAGGCGGGCGGGGACGCGCCGTGCGACTGCCCCCGTACGGCTTCGCGAAACGGCTACGCTCGAACACATGCCGCTTATCGGAGCTCATGTCGACCAGGACGACCCGCTGGCCCACGCCAGAGCGCGTGACGCCGAGGTCGCGCAGTTCTTCCTCGGGGATCCGCAGGGCTGGAAGGGCCCGGTCATCGGTGATCGGACGCGGGAGATCAGAGACTCCGGCGTGGACGTCTACATCCACGCGCCCTACGTCATCAACGTGGCCACCGCCAACAACCGGATCCGCATCCCCAGCCGCAAACTGCTGAGCTCACACCTGGCCGCGGCGGCCGAGCTGGGCGCGAGGGGCCTGATCGTGCACGGCGGGCACGTGGGCGCCGGCGACGATCCGCAGCTGGGCTTCGACAACTGGCGCAAGGTGTTCGAGCGGCTGGAGGAGCACGAGGTCCCGGTGCTCATCGAGAACACCGCCGGCGGCGGCAACGCGATGGCCCGCAGGTTGGAGAGCATCGCCCGGCTCTGGGACGCGCTCGACGGCTTCGACGTGGGCTTCTGCCTGGACACCTGCCACGCCCACGCGGCCGGCGAGGAGCTGGCCGACGTGGTCGAACGGGTCAGGGCGATCACCGGCCGGATCGACCTGGTCCACTGCAACGACTCGCGGGACGCCGCGGGTTCCGGCGCCGACCGGCACGCCAACCTCGGCGCGGGCCGGATCGACACCGAACTCATCCTGGCGATGTGCCGGAGCGCGAACGCGCCGATCGTGGTGGAGACCCCGTCCGGCGGGCAGGCTGAGGACATCGCTCTGCTCCGGAAGAGCCTGTAGTTCGCCGTCCACAGCCTGTGGATAACTTTTCTGGATTACTTTGCCGTAAAAGTGGGTAAAGGCATCTACCCCACCCAGGCGCCGTCCAGAAAAACCAGCGTGTTGAGCACCATCAACGGACCCGCCACCAGGGCGTAGGCGACGAGCACCCACCGTCTCCAGCGGGGGCCCGGGGTGCTCGCGCGGGCGACGAGCAGAAAGAGCGGCCACCAGAGCACGGCCGAGCGCGGGATCGACAGATAGTAGGCGGAGCAGACCAGGGCGCCCACCTGGAGACCCACGTAGACGAACTCGCTCCACCGCCGCAGGTGGAGCAGGACCAGCACGAGCCCGATCCCGACGACGGCCCCGGCGATCTCCAGCCGGAACGCCCAGGCGAACCGCCCGTCTCCCATGGCCGACTGCCACGTGGTGATCAGCGACTCCCACGGCCACACCAGGTGCCGCCCCCAACCGGCCTCCTGCGCGTGCTTCCAGGCCAGCCAGTCGCCGCTGCGGGCGTGGTGATAGGCGGAGTAGAGCACCAGCGGCACGAACGGCGGCACCAGCCACACCGCCTGCCGTACGGGCCGCCGCGCGGTGCGGAACTCGACGATCAGCGCGAGGGCCAGGAAGAGCCCGGTGATCCGCATGCAGGAGGCGCCCGCGGCGAGAACGGCGGCCAGGGGCCACCGCCCCCGGCGCGCCGCGAGCCAGGCGGGGACGGCGAAGGCCAGGAACAGGGCCTCGCTGTAGCCGGCGAACAGGAAGACCGACATCGGCCAGAGCAGCAGCGCCAGCACCGCGCGCCACCCCGTTCCCCGCGGTCCCTCGAACTCGGCGAGCCTGGCCAGCGACGCCACCGCGACGGCGCCGGCCACGAAGGAGATCAGCAGCCCGGCGAGCCCCCAGTCGCCCACAACCAGATGGACCGCGCGGAGCGTCAACGGCATTCCCGGGAAGAACGCGGGCAGTCCCGGGTCCGGCTCGGCCGCGGGGTCGCCGCCGTACCCGTACTCGGCGATGGTGATGAGGAGTTTGGCGTCCCAGTGCTCCCAACGGGCCGGGAACGGCGCAACGGCCTCTCCTCCCGCCATGGTCCCCGCTCCCACGACGGCGAGGACGACGATCCCCAGCCGGGAACTCAGCCAGAGCAGGAACGCCTCCAGCACGGTGGCGCGGGAGGTCTCAACCGGGGGGATCATACGCCGGAATTCTGGCGGACCACCCCACGTACCTGCTAGTCGGAAATGTTATGACATTGGCTACTCTCGCAGCCGACTGGAGACCCGGATCAGGAGAGCGCGAGCCGGAACCTGTCGGGAGCCCCGTCGAAGACGCCGCCGGCCTGATCGTCGATCCCGGCCTGCCGGATCACGTCGTGCTCCGGCCTGAGGACGTCCCGCACCACGAAGGCCATCATGATCAAAATGGTGATCGCGCGCCCCCACACCGCGGTGAAATAGGTGTCGGAGGAGATGCCCAGGTCCTCGTTGCCGGGCTGCTGGGCGACCAGGTAGAGCCAGATCGCGAAGAAGTACCAGCACTCGGCGATCTGCCAGAGCACGATCGGCTTCCAGTTGGGCCGGGCCAGCACGGCGAAGGGGATCAGCCAGAGCACGTACTGCGGCGACCACACCTTGTTGGTCAGCATGAACGCGGCCAGGACCAGGAAGCACAGCTGCATCAGCCGGGGCCGGGTGCGAGCCGTCAGCGCGAGGACCGCGATCGCCAGGCAGAACACGCCCAGCGACAGCACGCCCAGCGTGTCGAGCCGGTCGGGGTCACCGAGGATCGGCCACTGCTTCTGGTTGAAGAAGTACCAGATCGAGCCCCAGTCGGCCGCGCGCTCCTGGCTGAAGACGTAGAACCGCTTCCAGCCGGTGAAGGCGGAGAGCATGATGGGGACGTTGACGGCGAGCCAGATCCCCACGGTGCCGCCGACCGTCTTGAGGAACGGCTTCCACCTGCCGGTGCGCAGGGTCAGCAGGAACAGGGGGCCGAGGAACATCAGCGGGTAGAACTTGGTGGCGATCGCCAGCCCGAGCAGGATGCCCGCCAGCCACTGCCGCCGCCTCGCCCAGGCGAGCAGCGCCCCCAGGGCGAGGGCGTTGGCCGCCAGGTCCCAGTTGATGTAGGCGGTGAGGATCAGCGCGGGGGCCAGGGCGTACCACAGGGCGTCCCAGCGGCGGGTCGGCCCCGCCAGCGCGGCCATCAGCAGCACGCCCACGATCAGGCAGGCGGCCATCAAGATCACGGTCAGGTCGTAGAACGCGGTACCGGGCTCGCTCATGGACGTGACGATCCGGCGGAAGAACTCCATGATCCCGCCGATGCCGACGGGATACTCGACCGGATGGTCGAAGTACGGGATCCGGCCCTCGTTGAGCTTCTCGTTCCACCACAACGGATAGATGTCGGTGTAACAGAAGTTCGTGAACTGCAGGGTCCCGTCGGTCCACGCCCCCCCGAAGCGGCAGGGCCACTTCCACAGGTAGGCGAGCACCGCCCCCAGCCCCGCGAACAGGGCCAGGGGGATGTAGGGAACGGCGCGCGTACCGAGGTCGGACAGTGCGTCCCGCGTCGGCCGGGCGCTCCTCATCAGGGGCGCTTTCCACTCGGCGTGGGACTCGGCATGACCGCCGCCCCGGGGGCCGCGCCGGTGTTGCCGAAACCACCACCGCCGTCGCCGGGGGAACGCTGGTTGCCGATGTCACCCGGGGTGTCGCACGAGCCGTCCCAGGGCAGGCACTCCCTGCCCTCGGGCGGGCTGGTCTCGCCGCCGCCGTTGTCGTCGGGCCAGCCGTTGTCCGGGTCACCGCCGCCGTCGTCGGGCGGGTACGCCTCGGTCGGGGTCGGGATGGGTGCCGGCTTGGGCGCGAGGTTCTTGTCCGTGCCGACGTTGGCGCGCGGCGGGAACTGGATGACCTCCTTGCCCTTCATGGCCTCCGCCATGAACGCGCGCCACACCCGGGTGGGGTACGTGGCGCCCTGGATGTCGCCCAGCGTCACCTCGGCGTTCGTCTTCACGACCTGCCGGTACATACCGACCGCGGTGGAGAGCTGCGGGGTGAAGCCGACGAACCAGGCCTCCTTGTTCTCGTCGTTGGTGCCGGTCTTGCCCGCCACCGGCCGGTCGTAGAGGGCCGCGGCCCCGCCGGTGGCGGGGGCGGGTTTCACGACCTGCTGAAGCGCGAAGGTGGCGTCGGCCGCGCTCTCCGGGCTGATGACCTGGGTGGGCTGGGTGTTCTCCTTGAGCACCGTCACCTTGTCGTGGTCGACGACCTTGATCACCACATGGTTCTCGAAGTGCTTGCCCTCGTTGGCGAAGATCGAGTAGCCGCCGGCCTGCTGCACGGGGGTGACCGGGCCGGAGCCGATGGTCAGGGCGAAGGCGTGCTTGCCCTCGGTCTCCTTGAGCCTCTGCTCGCTGAGACCCGCGCCGGCCGCGACCTGGATGACCTTGTCCAGGCCGACCTCCATGCCCATCTGCACGAACGCCGTGTTGATGGACTCGGCGGTGGCCCTGACGGTGTTCACCGAGCCGCCCGGGACGTCGTGGGAGTTTTTGATCGGGGCGGTGCCCGGCGCCTTGATCGGCCCCTTGCCCACCAGATAGCTGTTGAGGCTGTTGCCCGCCTCCAGCCAGGCGGCCAGCACGTAGGGCTTGAACGCCGACGCCGCCTGCTTCTCGGACATGAAGGCGTCGTTCCACTCCTGCTTGGCGAAGTTGGAACCGCCGTAGAAGGCGATGACACGCCCGTTACGGGGATCCACCGCCGCCAGGCCCGTGTGGATCTCCGGAGAGAGTCCCGCGGTGGTCTCCTTGACGGCCTTCCTGGCCGCCACCATCAGGTCCTTGTCGAAGGTCGAGTAGATCCGGTAGCCGCCCCGCTCAACGTCCTCCTGGTTGATGCCCCTCCGCTTGAGCTCCTTGAGGACCTCGGTGATCATGTACCCCTTGATGCCCTGGTAGTAGTCCTTCTGGCGGTAGACGATCCGCTTGGGAGCCGTGGGGGACTTGGTGGGCAGCGCGCCGTACTGGCCGGGGTTGAGCAGGGCCATGCCGTCGATCACATATTTGTAACGCTCCTGGGTGGGGGCCAGGTTCTTGGCGTTCTCCGCCCGGTCGAACGCGTCGGGGTTCTGGATGCGGCCGGCGAGATAGGCGGCCATCTGCGGGGTCAGCTCACCGACGTTCCTGTTGAAGAACGCCTGGGACGCGGCCTGGATGCCGAGGGCGCCACGCCCGAAGTAGATGGTGTTGAGGTACTGCGCCAGGATCTGTTCCTTGCTGATGTCCTTGTCGAGCTTGATCGCGACGAAGATCTCCTTGATCTTTCGCTTGAGCGACCGTTCCTGGCTGAGGCCGTCGTAGTAGTTACGGGCCATCTGCTGGGTGATGGTCGAGGCGCCCTGGACCTGCTCACCGCTGACCGTGCTCCACAGCGATCGGGCCATGCCCCGGAAGTCGATGCCGTTGTCGTCCCAGAAGCTGCGGTTCTCCGCGGCGATCACCGCGTCCTGGACATGCTTCGGGATCTTGTCGATGTCCACCAGCATGCGTTTGACGCCGAGGCGGGCGAGCACCGACTTTCCGTCGCCGTAGTAGATGACGCTCCCCATGTCGTCCACGCTGTCCTGGGTGGTGCGGGGGACGGGCGTGTTGGCGTAGGCGACCGCGATCATGCCGAAGACGCCGGCGGAGAGGACCACGAAGCTCGCCATGACGATCTTCCAACTGGGCAGGAAGCGTTTCCACCCCTCGCGCCCGGCCCTGTCACCGCCGTCTCCGGAACCCGGAGGCCCTCCCGGTCCTCCCGGTCTTCCGGGGCCCGCCGGCCCTCCGCCGTCTCCGGGTCCGCGCCCGGCGGGGCCCGCCTGACCTCCGGCACCCATGGGACCGGCGGAACCGCGGGCACGCCGTCCACGCCCCGCCCCGCCGGGACCGCCGGGACCGTTCGGGCGGCCCGCCCTCGCCTGGGCGGCCATCATGGCCTGGGTGTCCTCGAAGGCGGCCTCCGGCCGGCGCCCCCCGGCCGGGTCGGTCTCCTGGCGCCGCATCCCCCCGCTCGGGGGGGCGGCTTCACCGCGGCCCGGCCCGGCGACCCGAGGGTCGAACTCCGCTCCCTGTGGCGGCCGTCCCTGGGGTGGCCCCCAGTTCGCGTCCCCGATCCCGGGAGGCGGGGACGGGGGAACCTCACGGGGAACGGCTCCTGCGCTTGAGCGACGGCGCCGCCCCGGACGAGCCGGGGCATCGGGGGCCTGTCGGCGCCCGTCCGGCTCCGGGTCATGGCTGTGGCTGTAACTCACGCGTCCTCGTTCGGTCATCGGGGTCTACGACGGCGGGCAGGCGGGTGAGACTACCGCCTGACCGCGGTGGATCTCGTCGCCTTGGCTCACTGGTAGCCGGTCTATTCGGGTGGATCTCCGTTCCCGAGGACGAACGAGACCGTCAGGTGGTTCCGAGAACAACCTTGGCAGACCTCTTCCACACGAGCGTGGAATTCCCCGTATTGGAAAACGTTCCCGATCACGCGAGGGCCGAGATCCGCCGCCGCTCGCCGTGACCACATGAGCGTCACACTACGGCTTTTTACGGTTTGCTCCCAACCTCTTGGGAAAGTCGTTGATTGCATGGATATGTTTGGTGGACGTATCCTCAAGATGTATCGGCTCGATACATCGACACGAGAGGTGGTGGTTTCCCGTGGCCGGCGGACGTGGCGGCGTGTTGGAACTCGCCGTGCTCGGGTCGCTGCACGAGACCCCGCTACACGGCTATGAGCTGCGCAAACGGCTCAACGCTCTGCTCGGCATGTTCCGAGCCTTCTCCTACGGCTCGCTCTACCCCTGCCTCCGCCAGTTGCTGACCGACGGGCTCATCGCGGAGGACGATCCCGGCCCGGCCGTCACCGAGAGTCCCATCACGCTCACCGGGCGCCGATCGAAGATCGTCTACAAACTGACGGCGGAGGGCAAGGAGAGGCTCCACGAACTGCTCACCCAGGCCGGTCCGTCCGCCTGGGAGGACGAGAGTTTCGGGGTTCACTTCGCCTTCTTCAGGCACACCGAGGCCGAGGTCCGCCTGCGCATCCTCGAAGGACGCCGCAGCCGGCTGGAAGAGCGTCTCGACGGTGTACGCACCGTCCTCGCCCGGACGCGGGAACGGCTGGACAGTTACACCCTCGAACTACAGCGTCACGGTCTGGAGTCGGTCGAGCGCGAAGTGCGCTGGTTGAATGAGCTGATCGCCACGGAGCGGCGGAGCTCCTCGGCGGACGAAGAGTGGCCGTCCACGCGAGAAGGAACCTCTCGGGCGCCCTCGCCCGAAGCGGATAGCACGGGGCGGCGTATCGCCCCGGAAGACAAGTAACCATTGAGAGCAAGGGGAGCGAGTGCCATGGGTTCGGTGCGCGTAGCCATTGTCGGCGTTGGCAACTGTGCCGCGTCGCTGGTGCAGGGCGTTCATTTCTATCGGGACGCCGATCCGGGTGGCCGGGTGCCGGGCCTGATGCATGTCACGTTCGGGGAGTATCACGTCGG
>NZ_JBSGCR010000030.1:0-81517 GCF_053601935.1 Streptosporangium sp. NPDC004631
GGGTCGCGTTTGTCATCTACACATCGGGGTGCCCTCGACCACCAGCTCGGTGCAGGGCCGCGGCCGTCTCACCGGTCGAGAACGCCTCCGCCTTGGCCACCAACCTCCCCGACACAATCGCCATCCGCGACAGCAAAAACCCCCACGGCCCCAAACTCCTCCTCACCCCCACCCAATGGCACACCTTCATCGACGACATCAAAACCGGCGAGTTCGACCGGTAGGACACCCCTTCGACAGTCCGGCGCCCTTTCCGAACCGGCCCACGGCACGGCGTGGCGGCGGCCCGCCGGGCGCGCTGGAGGAGCGACGTCCCACGGAGCCCGGCACCGTGCTGCGGGGGGCGCCGGGCGGGCGGAGCCGTACGAGAGTACGGCTTTGGAGGGGGGCCTCCTGGGGAACGAACTCTCATACTTCCTGACCGGGGAGATCGGGGAGAGAGTGGAGGGGACGCGGTCTCCCCGGTGGACGCGCCTCAGCGGCAACCCCCGGTATGCGCGCTGCGGGCTCCGCGAGGCGACGGCCGGACATGCGGCGGGCACGACTGACACGGCAGCGCCGAGATGGCAGCATGGAAGCCCAGGGAGGTGTCATGAGCGTCAACTTCACAACCATCTATCCCCAGTTGGTCAGGCTGTGCGAGAAGTACGGCATCGCTGAGCTGGCCGTCTTCGGTTCGGTCGCTCGTGGCGAGGAGGAGGACACGAGCGACGTCGATCTCCTCTACGTCCTCAAGGCGGACAGCGACATCGGGCTTGAGTTCTTCGGCTTCCAGGAGGAGGTGGAAGCCCTGCTCGGCCGTAAGGTCGACGTGGTCTCCAAGGAGGGCCTCCACTGGGTCATCCGTGACCAGGTCATCAACGATGCCCGGGTGCTGTATGCAGCGTGAGGGCCTGTACCTGGTGGACATCGTGGAAGCCGCCAGGAAGATCGCGTCTTACCTCGAAGGCGTCTCGCCGGAGGATTGGGCTGTTGACGCCATGCGCCGAGATGCCGTCATATGGCAACTTTCCATCATCGGGGAGGCAGTCGGGGGGATCTCAGCTGAAACCCGAGCCTCCGCCCCTGCGATTCCTTGGAAGCTGATCAGAGGGCTCCGCAATAACGTGGTTCACCGATACTTCAGCGTGGACTGGAAGATCGTGCACAACACCGCCACGACGGACGTTCCCGCCCTGGAACGGCAAGTCCGAGATCTACTTCAGCGCGCCTACCCTGACATCTTCAAACGCCTGGAGCAGGAGGAGTCCCGCAACACCTTCCCCCTTTGAACCGGCCCACGGTACGGCGTGGCGGCGGCCCGCCGGGCGCGCTGGAGGGGCGGGATTCCACGGAGCCCGGCGCCGTGCGGCGGGGGGCGCCGGGTGGGCGGAGCCGTACGAGAGAGCGTGGGGTTTCACGGCTGCCTGCAAGGAACGGGCCTGGTGCCGCCGTAACTCGCCTCGGCGGTCCCCGAAGGCCCAGATCGGCATTCGGTATAACCGAAGATATCTTCGGTCTATCCGAAGCGTCGCAGCGTGCCTTTCCCGCTGTCGGGGATCTCGACCTATCTCCAGCCCGTCCACCAGGCCGGAACCGTTCGACCCCGCCACGCGGAAACTCCCCGTACGGCGGGACGCCCATCATGGAGAAGACCTCCACATTAGGGATGTTGCCGGCGTGTCCTTCAGGAAACCAGTCCGTTCTCCGTGGCCCAGGCCACGAAACCACCGGAAGGAGAGGGGAGATGATACTCGGTCGAGAGAAGGTCGTCCGCGAGCGCGCCGACGAGCGCTGGAGTGAGCAGCCCCTACCGGATCGACTCACACAGGAGGGCCAACGTGGGGCAGAACTTCACCTTGAGCGACTCCGCGGCCTTCCGGGCGGCACGATCGTCGATCACGGCCACACCGCCCATGGTCGACGCGAGGGCGAGAACCCCGGCCTCTCCCCGATTGCGCTCCTTTTTGACCAGTAGCTCCGAGAACCGGCCGAAGGCTTCGATCTCCTCGGGAGTACTGAGTTCTCGATGCTCGATCCAGGCGGCGTCCAGCACGGCGGCGATACGGCCGTCCCGAGCCGCTCCGACCCTCAGCTCCTCGACGACGACATCGGGGATGACGGCACGGCGCTCACCGACAACGGCCTTCAACGGGCCGAGCCAGTTGTTCAGGGAAAAGTGGCTGAGCGGTCCGGTGTCGAACACAAGTATCTCGTCGGCGTCCATAGGGGGTTAGGAGACGAACTTCCAGATGGCGCTCTCCGGAAGTTCGGGAAGCACGGGGAGGTCGTCTTCGGTCCATGTGTCGAAGAGGAGGTCGGTTGCCCGGGCCGCGGACACGGTGGCGTTGCGATAAAGCCGCAGAACCGATTCAACATAAGGCTTGGCCAGGAAAGGCGCGCTCAACTCGTCTTGAGTGACCAGGTTGAAATCAATGATGTCAGCCTTTGTCGTGCGAACCGCGCGAACCTTGGAGGAGTCCGCCTGACCGATGAGACCGAGCTCCAGCAGCCGACGCGCCAACGTGAACATGTCCACCTGAAAAGCACTCGCGATCTTCACAGCGGCAACGCGTAGGTCCCTGTCCTTGGCGCATAGCCGCTGCCAGGTTTCCTTGAGCCCCTGTGGCGGCAGCAGAACGGCACGGGCGAAGCGATCCAGCCACGCCTCCCACATGTTGCCCCCACCCTGCTCGGCGACCCGCCAATCGACGGTGTACTCGTCGGCGAACAAGCAGTGGCCCAGCTCGTGTGTAAGAGCCAGGCGGCGGCGTCCGACACGGAGGTTGCCGTTGACGATGGCCACCCCTCCGCTGCCCAGCAGGATGGATGCGGCATCCGCCGCGTCCGCCCCCAGGTCAAAGGAGAAGGCCAGTACTCCGATTTCGGCGGCACGGCCGGGTGCGTTCAGAAAGGGTTCGGCGGCATCCAGACCAAACAGCTTCCGAGCTCTCGCGGCCGACCGCTCCGCCTCGTCCACAGATCCCGGGCGCGCCAGGGTGGGGGTGCTGAGTCTCAGATTTTCATCGTGACCGATGACAAACTCGACGTTCCTCGCGATCTGCTCGACCAGCCGGTCGATAGCCGGACTCACGGCTCCCGGCTCCTGGAGGTTGCGGTGAGACACGATCGCGGCCGGTGTCTGCTTGATGAACCACTCGATCCGCTCGTCAAGAGCGTCGGCGATGCGGGCGAGCTCCAACGCCGTGACACGCCGCGAGCCGTTTTCGATCTTGGCCAGCGCGGACCGATTAAGCGAAATCGTCGTGGCGAGGTCCGCCTGTGTCATCCCTGCCCGATGACGGGCGTCCGCGATCCGCTCGCCCAACCAATCGCCCATCATGGCAGCCACGTGTGCGATTCTAGAACATCCCACCTGGGTTCTCAATCGCCGTCCTTGATATACGGCCAGTTCAGAAGAGGGTTAACAGCGAAACGACCGTCGAGGTCCGAGGCCACATCACGGCTCGGTCGCGACGCCCTGTCCCGTGCCGCCCGGTTGAGGCCCCGAATCGTGCGGCTCCACCGATGCGGCGTGGCGGCGGCCCGCCGGGCGCGCTGGAGGGGCGGGATTCCACGGAGCCCGGCACCGTGCGGCGGGGGGCGCCGGGCGGGCGGAGCCGTAACGGGTTCCGGGCACGTGGTGCACGTGGTGAGGACGGATAGTCCGTGGCGCCGGAGAGGGGCCGGGTGCGACGATGGCGCCATGACCGAGGTGCGGGTGGCTCATACCGCCGATCTGGACGTCGCCGTCCTCAAGGCCGCGCGGGCCCTTCTCGACGAGGTCTTCGAGGGCGACATGGATGACGACGACTGGGAGCACGCCCTCGGCGGCGTTCACGCCCTGGTGTGGGAGGGGGCCGAGCTGATCGGGCACGCCTCCCTGGTCCAGCGGCGGCTGCTGCACGGCGGCCGGGCGCTGCGCACAGGCTATGTCGAGGGCGTCGGGGTGCGCGCGGACCGTCGCGGTCGCGGACACGGCGCGGCCATGATGCGGGAGCTGGAGCGGGTGGTGCGCGGCGCGTACGACCTGGGGGCGCTGGGCGCCTCCGACGAGGCTGTGGGCTTCTACACGGCACGCGGGTGGAGGCCGTGGCGGGGACCGACCTCGGCGTTCACCCCCACCGGCATCACGCGTACCGAGGAGGAGGACGGCTGCGTCTACGTCCTCCCGCTGGCCGTCCCGCTGGATCTGTCCGGTGAGCTCACCTGCGACTGGCGCGAGGGTGACGTCTGGTAGGCACGCCGTCCGGCGTCCGCCCTCCCGCCCGGCCGCGTCGGTCGGCGTCAATCGACCTGTCCGGTTTACCGTTGTCGAATGAACCGCTTTCCGGAGGGGGCGAGCCCAGGCGACCGCGCGAGTGATCATCTGGCCAACGAGCGGACCTATCTGGCGTGGCTGCGGACCGGGCTCAGCATGGCGGCACTGGGCGTGGCCGTCGCCAAGTTCGCCCCCGGTAAAGGCATGCACGCCGTCATCTCGGGCATCATCCTGCTCCTGGCCGGTCTGATGCTGATCTTCTACGGCACGTCGCGCTATCGCACGGTGAGACAGCAACTGATCGCCGGTTACTTCACGCCCGCCAGGTTCGGCGCCGTCGTGACCGTGACCCTGGCCACCCTCCTCACCCTGATCGCCGGCCTGGTCTTTCTCTGAGCCGGAACTCCGAGGGCCAGTACCGGTCGGCGGCGAGGAGCAGGGCGGCGGCGCCGACCAGGCCCGCGTCCTGCCCAAGGGCCGCCGGGACGACCCGGACCCGCCGGGCGAACTCCAGCCGGGTGTGGTCGCGCAGCGTGGCCTGTAGGGGGTCGAACAGCAGCGGCCCGGCCTGGGAGAGACCGCCGCCGATGGTGACGACGTCGAGGTCGCAGAGGTTGACGGCGGAGGCGATGGCCAGGCCCAGCGCCCGACCGGCCCTGCGCATGGCGGCCAGGGCGATCTCGTCGCCCGCCCCCGCGTCCAGGGCGAGCTGCCGCCCGCTGGCCGCCGCCTCCTCCACATAGGACGGCCCCCCACGGGACGGAGCCGCGTGAGACGGGGAGTGTACGGTTCCTCCGCCGGACAACCCGCCCCCGGCGCCGGGGGTCCAGCCCTGTTCCAGCGCCCAGGCGGCCAGGGCCGGGCCCCGGGCGATCGCCTCCAGGCAGCCTCGGCCGCCGCAGCCGCACGCCGGTCCGCCGGGCTCGACCACGATGTGGCCGATGTGCCCGGCGTTGCCGCTGCCGCCGTGGATCAGCCGGTCGCCCAGGACGAGCCCGCCGCCCACCCCCGTGGACACGACCATGCCGAGCATGTTGGCGCTGCCGCGCCCCGCGCCCCGCCAGTGCTCGGCGACGGCGACGCAGACGGCGTCGTTGTGGATCCGGACCGGTACGCCGGGGAACCGTTCGACGAGCCCGGCGCGGAGCGGAAAGCCGCGCCAGCCCGGTATGTTCAGCGGTGAGACGACCCCGTCCGGCCAGCTCATCGGGCCGCCGCAGCCGACGCCCACCCCCTCGGCCGCGGAGCCGTCCAGCACGGAGTCGATCAACTCGACGAGCGTCTTCCACAGGGCCGGGGCGTCGCCGCCGGGGGGTGTGGCCACCCGGCGGGCCCGCTGGATCTCTCCCCCGGATCCCCCGGATCCCCCGGAGTCGACCAGGGCCGCGGCGAGCTTCGTTCCGCCGATGTCGACGGCGAGCACCGATCCGGACATCTAGTGATCGTAGAGCGGGTCGGTGGCCGGACGGGAGGAGAAGACCAGGACGGAGGCGGTGAAACCGTGCACGTGGTTGTGGCCGCCGACCGGGCCGACCTCCCCCGCCGCGAAGAATCCGGCCACGCCGATGGGGCCGAGCGTGTCGTGGACCGCGACCGCGTCGTGGTCGGCGCTGCCGAACATGGCGGATCCCCTGCCGTTGCAGGAGAACAGCAGCGCCCCGTCCACGCTGCCGAACTCCTCGCGGTGGGCGTCGAGCAGTTCGTAGAGGTCCTCGTCGGCGGTGGCGGCGTCGCGGACCTGGAAGCGGACGGTGCGGCCGATCTCGACGACGTCGCCGATGGCCACGGCCTCCCGCTCCGGGTCGATGCCGAGCACGCCCCGGATCAGGAAGTCGCCGCGCTCGTGCCGGTCGGCGTACTCGTCCATGGCCACGCCGATCTGCAGCCCCGAGGCGACCAGGTCCCGGTCGTCCTCGTCCAGCGCGCTGACGATCTCCTCCAGCCTGGCCAGGGCGGGCTGTCCGGCGAGTTCGAGGAGCAGGTTCTCCTCGACGTCGGTGACGGCCATGGTGGGGCCGATCGGGCGGCAGCCCTGGCTGACCACGGTCCTGACGTTGACGGAGCCGCCGAGCAGCACCCCGACGGCGCCCTCGGTGTAGATCTTTCCGTCGGCGAACAGGCGCACCGCGCCCCGGCCCTGGAGGGCGTTGGCCAGCCCGCCGATGAGCGGGAGGTTGCCCAGCACCTCCTCCGAGCGTTCGACAAAGCCGTCCGTGGGAAAGCTGTAGGGGTCGGCGAACAGGATGGCCGCGTGGTCGTCGGGGTGGCGTTCCGGCAGACCTACCACCACAAAACGGTCATCGGCCCGTAAGGTGTCCAGGGCGAAGGTGGTCAGCCTGGCTCCGTCCAGGGTGGCGGCCCACGCGCTCACCGAGGGGGTGACCTCGACCCCTCGGCCGTCGCCGATCACCCCCGTCGCGCTGCAACCGACGACCGAGGCTCCGGGGACCATGCTCATGGCCCGCAGCCCGGCACGGGAGACGTCGTCGGGATCGTCACCGCAGATGAAGAAACAGACCAGGTGAGGGGGTCCGGTCAGGCCGGAGACGGCCTGGCGCACCGCGGTCTCCGCGGCCGTCACCAGGTCGGTTCCCACGGCGAGACCGTCGGCGAAACAACTCGTCAACAGCGCCACTCGTCTCACCTCCCCTTCTTGTCCGAAGCCTTGCCTTGGAGCGATTCTCCCCACTGTGGAGACAAGCACGCGCATTGGCCGCCACGCGATGGTCAAGATCCGAAAGCGGGATAAGAGTGCCGGTTTCGGCTCCGGGGACGTAGGCTCGATCCCGTGCCTCAAATCCCAGAGCCGCGTACTCTGCGCGAGCTTCGCGCGAGTGGCCATATGCACCGTACGGTAAAGGCCGAGATCCGCGAGAACCTTCTGGCCCGTCTCCGGGCCGGAGAGCCGCGGTTTCCCGGAATCGTGGGCTTCGACGACACCGTCCTGCCCCATCTGGAGCGCGCCCTGCTCGCCGGGCACGACCTGGTCCTGCTGGGCGAGCGCGGCCAGGGCAAGACCCGGCTCATCCGCACCGTCACCGGCCTGCTCGACGAGTGGACCCCGGTGGTCGAGGGCTGCGAGATCAACGACCACCCCTACCAGCCCTCCTGCGTCCGCTGCCGGCGCCTGGCCGACGGGGCGGGCGAGGACCTGCCGATCTCCTGGAAGCACCGGGACGAGCGGTACGGCGAGAAGCTCGCCACCCCCGACACCTCCGTCGGCGACCTGATCGGCGACGTCGACCCCATCAAGATCGCCGAGGGCCGCACGCTCGGCGACCCCGAGACCGTCCACTACGGCCTGGTCCCGCGGAGCAACCGGGGCGTCTTCTCCGTCAACGAGCTGCCCGACCTGGCCGAGCGGATCCAGGTGTCGCTCCTCAACGTGCTGGAGGAACGCGACATCCAGGTCCGGGGATACAACCTGCGCCTGCCACTGGACATCCTGCTGATCGCCAGCGCCAACCCCGAGGACTACACCAACCGCGGCCGGATCATCACCCCGCTGAAGGACCGCTTCGGCGCCGAGATCCGCACCCACTACCCGACGTCGATCGAGACCGAACTGGAGCTGATCCGCCAGGAGGCCGCGCTCGACCAGGTGGGCGCCGACCTGCCCGGCCACCTGATCGAGGTGATCGCCCGCTTCACCCGGCTGGTCCGCGAGTCCACCGCGGTGGACGCCCGTTCCGGGGTGTCGGCCCGGTTCTCCATCGCCGCGGCCGAGACCGCCGCCGCCTCCGCCGTACGGCGTGCCGCGCTGACCGGCGAGGAGCGCGCGGTGACCCGGGTGGCCGACCTGCCGGGCATCGTGCACACGCTGCGCGGCAAGGTGGAGTTCGAGGTCAGCGAGGAGGGCAGGGAGACCGAGGTCCTCTCCCACCTGCTGCGCCGCGCGGTGGCCGAGACGTTCCGGGGCACGCTCGGCGGCGTCGACCTGACCGCGCTGCTGGAGAGGTTCTCCGAGGGCGCCCAGGTCGAGTCGGGGGTCCTGGTGCCCGCGGCCGAGCTGCTGCGCGAGGTCGGCCCGGTCTCCGGCCTTTCCAAGATCATGTCAGGGCTCGGCATCGGCGACGAGTCGCCGGGGCACGCCGCGGCCGCGCTGGAGTTCGCCCTGGAGGGCCTCTACCTCCTGCGCCGCCTGTCCAAGGACGAGGTGGACGGCATGACGGTCTACCGCACCTGAGACACCCGATGTCGGTGACGTCCTCCCCGGGCCGAGGTCCGGGGTCTGCGCTGGAGGTGTTCGATGAGCTACCGCTACGGCGAATACCGGGACGGGCCCGATCCGCTCGCCCCGCCGTACGACGTGCGCTCGGCGCTCGACCAGATGGGCGACGCCGTGCTGACCGGCGCCAACCCGGGTCACGCCCTGCGCGACCTGCTCAAACAGGGCCTTCCGGGTGCGCAGGACCGGCGCGGGCTGGACGACCTGCTCCGTGAGGTACGGCGCCGCCGGCGTGAGCTGCGCGAGCGCGGGCGACTCGACGGGACGCTGGAGCGGGCGAGGGCCCTGCTGGAGCGGGCGATCGGCCAGGAGAGGTCCGAGCTGTTCCCCGACCCGTCGGACGACGCCCGGCTGCGTGAGGCGGAGCTCGACGGCCTCCCGGCGGACACCGCGAGCGCGATCCAGGAGCTGAACGGCTACCGGTGGCGCTCGGCCGCCGCGCGGCAGACCTTCGAGGAGCTGCGCGGCCTGCTCCGCCGCGAGGTGCTCGACAGCCAGTTCCGCGGGATGCGGGAGTCGCTGGCCAACCCCGACCCGGCCACGATGGAGCGGGTCAGACAGATGATGTCCGAGCTGAACGGCATGCTGGACCGGGATGCGCGCGGCGAGCACACCCAGGCCGAGTTCGAGCGGTTCATGCAGAAGTACGGAGACATGTTTCCGGAGTCGCCCCGGAACCTGGAGGAGCTGGTCGACGCCCTCGCCCGCCGGGCCGCCGCCACCCAGCGCCTGCTGGCCTCGCTCACCCCCCGCCAGCGCGACGAGCTCAACGAGCTGATCAACCAGACGCTGGAGCAGGCCGGGCTGGGCGAGCAGATGCGCCGGCTGGGCGAGTCCCTCCACGCCCGCCGCCCCGACCTCGCCTGGAACACCCCGGAGCGGCTCACCGGGGAGGGGCCGATGGGAATGGGCGAGGCGGTGACCGCGCTGGAGGACCTCGCGGACCTGACCCAACTGGAGGCCGCGCTCCGCCAGGACTATCCGGGCGCCCGGCTGGACGACATCGACGAGGCGGCGATCCGCCGTGCCCTGGGCCGGGGCGCCGTCGACGACCTGGAGGCGCTCAGGCGGATCGAGCGTGAGCTGGAGCAGCAGGGCTACCTCCGCCGCCGGCGCGGCAAGCTGGAGCTCACCCCCAAGGCCGTCCGCCGCTTGGGCGAGACCGCGCTGCGCCGGGTCTTCGCCTCCCTGGACTCCGGCCGCCGAGGAGATCACGACCAGGTGGACGCCGGTTCCGCCGGAGAGCTCACCGGCTCCTCCCGGCCCTGGCGGTTCGGCGACGAGCAGCCCATCGACGTGGTCCGCACCGTGATCAACGGCGTACGGCGCGGCGGCTCCGGCCCCTCGGTGACCCTGTCGGTCGACGACTTCGAGGTGGCCGAGACGGAGCGGCGCACGGCCGCGGCGGTCTGCCTGCTGGTGGACCTGTCCTACTCGATGGCGTTGCGCGGCACCTGGGCGGCGGCCAAGCAGACCGCGATGGCCCTGCAGGCGCTGGTCGCCTCGAAGTTTCCCCAGGACTCGGTGCAGATCGTCGGCTTCTCCAACTACGCCCGCGTCCTGCAGCCCGGCGAGCTCGCCGGGCTGGAGTGGGACATGGTCCAGGGCACGAACCTGCACCACGCCCTGCTGATCGCGGGCCGCCACCTGGACCGCCACCCCGACTTCGAACCCGTCGTGCTCGTGGTGACCGACGGCGAGCCCACCGCCCACCTGCGGCGGAACGGCTCGGCCGCCTTCGAGTGGCCGCCCACCCGCGAGACGCTGGAGCTGACGCTCGCCGAGGTGGACAAGATGACGCGGCGCAGGGCGACGCTCAACGTGTTCATGCTCGCCGACGACGAGCGCCTGAAGGAGTTCGTCGACGAGGTGGCCCGCCGCAACGGCGGGCGGGTCTTCTCCTCCGGCGCCGACCGGCTGGGCGAGTATGTCGTCAGCGACTTCCTGCGGACCCGTAGAAAGCGCTGATCCTCACCGGCACGGAGCGCCCGGCCACGGAATCCGCCCCTCCCGGAGGGCGGGAGGGGCGGGCGCCGGAAGGCGGAGGATCAGGCGTAGGCGAGGTAGCCGTTGAGAGCGCGGTCGAAGCCGTCGCGGTAGTGGCGGTAGGAGCGGTAGCAGGGCCGCCAGGCGGTGCTGTTGCCGAGACCCGCGCGGGCGTCGGCGATGGCGTCGGGGACCCGCTCGGGGGTGAGCAGAAGGCCGCCACCGAGATAGCGGGTGTCGGTGAGGATCGTGCAGTGCTCGCGGTCGCCGATCACGTAACGGCCACAACGCCAGCCGCTCTCCTCGTCCCAGACCAGGGCGTCCCCGTCGATCAGCAGGACGGTGATGGTGCGTGGGTCATATGGTCCCTCCCACCAGCCGACGACCTCGGAGCGGAGCGCCTCGACGACGCGGCTCACATAAAGAGTCGGCTGATGCAGCCACTCCTCGGTATACGGTTCAGCATGTTGAACGATCACAGCGGGCACTCCTTTGTGCCAATGTGCACGGGCTGGTTCGATGCTCGCCCGGCACAACCGCGACCTCACCGACGACGGTCTCATCACACGGGAACGAGCTCGTCAGCGATCCTACTCACTTCATTAGAGTGCTCAGGGAAGAAATAGAAAGATCTACCATCGCGCTTCCCCATAAATAAGCACTATCTAAATTGTCATGTTCCAGAAAAACCTCCCGCTAACCGATGGCCGTCGCCCCCTCGACGATATTCACCCCCGAGGGGGCGGAGACCGGAGGCCCCGATCGCCCGCCCCGCCCCGGCACGCCCGCGACGGCCTTCCAGGGGGCGTCGTCGGGCGGCGGGCGTGCGCGCGCCGTACCCGGATGAGATCACAGCGGGCTAATGTCTGGTTCATGACAGACCTGCTGCTCTGGCTGCACATCGGTTTCGCGATCTTCACCCTGGGGCCGATCACCGCGGCGACCATGTCCACGCCACGATTCATCCGCACCGGAGACCTCAACGTCCTGCGCTACCTGCACAAGACCACCCGTGTGTACGGCATCGCCGCCGTCGGGGTGTTCCTGTTCGGCCTGATCCTGGGCCGCGAGTATCTCGGCAAGCCCTACCTGTCGATCTCCATGACGCTCTTCATCGTCGCCGCGGTGCTCCTGGTCATCGTGGACCGCGACCAGATCACCGCCATCCGGGTCCTCGGCAACGAGAACCCGGACGACGACGCGAAGATGCAGACCGGGCGGATCGCCGCGCTCGCCGGGATCATCACCCTGATCTGGCTGGTCATCCTGGTGCTGATGGTCTGGGGCAGCCCGTCCTGACCGCGGCCGGCCCTGACCACCCCCGTCCCCCCGAGCCCGCCCTGCCCGAACCCCCGTTACCGAGGCGGCCCGGCCGAGGCCGCCGTCGGCCGCTCCGGCCGGGCCGCTCCGGCCGGGTCGCGCTAGCCCAGCGCCCTGCTCAGGTCCGCGAGCAGGTCGTCGATCGACTCGATGCCGACCGACAGCCGGATCAGGTCACCGGGGACCTCCAGCGGCGAACCCGCCGCGGAGGCGTGGGTCATCCGGCCCGGGTGCTCGATCAGCGACTCCACGCCGCCGAGCGACTCGCCCAGGGTGAACAGCTCGGTCCGGTCGCAGATCTCGACCGCCTCGGCCTCTCCCCCGGCGACCCGGAAGGAGACCATCCCGCCGAAACGCCTCATCTGCTTGGCCGCCACCTCGTGCCCGGGGTGCTCGGGCAGGCCCGGGTAGAGCACCGAGGTGACCTTCGGGTGGGCGAGCAGCAGGTCCACCACCCGCTCGGCGTTGTCGCAGTGGCGCTCCATCCGCACCGCGAGCGTCTTGAGCCCGCGCAGGGTCAGCCACGCGTCGAACGGCCCCGCCACCGCGCCCATGGCGTTCTGGTTGAAGGCGAGCCGGTCGCCCAGGCCCGCGTCGGCGGTGACGAGCGCGCCACCGACCACGTCGGAGTGTCCGCCCACATACTTCGTGGTGGAGTGCACGACGATGTCCGCCCCCAGCGCCAGCGGCTGCTGAAGGTACGGCGAGGCGAAGGTGTTGTCCACCACCAGCAGCGCGCCGTTCTCGTGCGCGATCTCGGCCAGGGCCGCGATGTCGGCGATGCCGAGCAGCGGGTTGGTGGGCGTCTCCACCCATACGACCCTGGTCTTCGGCGTCATCGCGTTCACCACGGCGTCCAGGTTGCCGAGCGGCACCGGGTCGTAGTGCAGGCCCCAGTCCTGATACACCTTGGCGAACAGCCGGTAGGTGCCGCCGTAGGCGTCATTCGGGATGATCACGTGGTCACTCGGCCTGCAGACCGTGCGGAGCACCGCGTCCTCCGCCGCCAGGCCGGAGGCGAAGGCCAGGCCGCGCGCACCGCCCTCGACGGCGGCGACGGCCTCCTCCAGCCCGGTCCTGGTCGGGTTGGCCGACCGGCTGTACTCGTATCCGGCGCGCAGCCCGCCCACGCCGTCCTGCTTATATGTGGACACCGCGTAGATCGGCGGCACAACGGCCCCGGTGTGAGGGTCAGGTTCCTGACCTGCGTGAATGGCCAGAGTCTCGAATCCTTCAGTCATAAGCCCACGTTACTCGTAAATGGGCGGCGACATCCGACGCCCTTATGGACGAAACGCCCCAGCCGATATGTCTCCGCCTCCCGGTCGTCGTCCCCCCGGCCTCCTCCTCCGGGCCCCGGCTTCCGGGCCCTGACCTCCCGCCCCCGGCCGCCACGGTCCCGGCCCGCCGGGGGACGTCCACTCGGCCGAACGGCTGATACTCCAGGTCAGCCGGGGGGTTAGGCTCAGTGGCCGTGGCGGAGACCCATCGCGTCGTCTACTGGATCCAGCGGCTCAGCGAGATCGTGTTGATCGGCTGGCTCCTGCTGCTGCTCCTGATCGACGTCGGGATGGCCGCGTCGAGTAGCGGCCCGACGATGTGGCCGGGCGTGATATGCGGCGTCGTCGGCATCCTGGCCGTGCTGTGGCGCCGTACCCGGCGGGTCGGCGGCCTGACCGTTCTGCTCGGGGCGTCGTTCGTCCTCACCCTGATCACCGGGATCAGCCGCGTCGGCGCGGTGCCCGGCCTGGCCGAGACCGGGTCGCTGCTGATCCTCACCATCGGCGCGCTGCGCTGGATCGAGCCGATCAGCCGGGCCGGGCTGTTCGCCCTGGCGTCCATGGTCGTGCTGGAGACCGCGGCGGGACGCCTCCGCGACGACGCCCCCGCCCTGGCCACCGGGTTCGTCATCTTCGTCGGCTGGGCCGTCGCCGCCGGGATCGGCGCCTACCTCCGCTTCCAGCTGGAGCGCCGCAAGGAGGCGGTGCGCTCGGTACGGCGGGCCGAACGGCTGGAACTCGCCAGGGAACTGCACGACCTGGTCGCCCACCACATCACCGGGATCGTGGTCCAGGCGCAGGCGGCCAAGGTCGTCGCCGAGGGGAAACCGGAGGCCGTCGTCCCCGCGCTGGACGCGATCGCCGGGGCCGGGGCCGACGCGCTGACCTCGATGCGCCGCCTGGTCAGCGTGCTGCGCGCGGAGGACCAGGCGGACCGTTCCCCCGGCACCACGCTCATGGACATGCGCACGCTGGTGGAGCGGTTCTCGGCCGGCGGCCCCCAGGTCTCGTTCGACATCGGCCAGGGCATCACCGACTCGACCCTGGCCCCGGAGGTGATGACCACCCTCCACCGGATCCTGCAGGAGTGCCTCACCAATGTCCGCAAGCACGCCCCGGGCGCCGGCTGGGTGGAGGCGGACCTCCGGCTGAGCGACGGCTCGGACCAGCGGGCCCGGTCCGGCAGGGGTCCCGGCGCCAGGCGGGACCCGCGTGACCAGGCGGGCCCCGGGACCTCCTGGGTGTGGCTGCGCGTGCGCAACTACGGCTCGGCCGCCGACATCAGGATCTCCCGCCTGGGCGGCGGGTTCGGGCTGGTCGGCATGGCCGAGCGCGTCGAGGCGCTCGGCGGGCGCCTCACCGCCGGTCACACCCCGGAGGGCGCCTGGCAGGTGCTGGCGGAGTTTCCCATCTGACCCCGGCCGGTCTAGTGGTTGTTGACCAGGAAGGCCAGCAGGTCCTGGCGGGTGAGCAGGCCGACGGGTTTGCCGTCGTCCAGGACGACCGCGGCGTCGGCCTTCTCCAGCGCGTCGACGGCGATGGAGACCGGCTCACCCGCGCCGATCATCGGCAGCGGCTGGGACATGTGCTCGGCCAGCGGATCGGTCGGCCGCACCCGGCCCCGGTAGAGGGCGTCGAGCAGGTCGCGCTCCAGGATGGAGCCGACCACCTCGGCGACCATGACCGGCGGTTCCTCCTTCATCACCGGAAGCTGTGACACGCCGTACTCCCGCATGATGGAGATGGCGGTGTCCACCGACTCGTGCGGATGGGTGTGCACGAACTCGGGCAGGCCGGAGCCCTTGCGGTTCAGCACGTCCCTGACCAGGCCCTCGTCGGTGGAGGTGGTCAGGAAGCCGTAGTCGGCCATCCACTCGTCGTTGAAGATCTTCGACAGGTAGCCCCGGCCGCCGTCGGGCAGCAGCACCACGATCACGTCATCCGGACCGGCCTGCCTGGCCACGCGCAGCGCCGCCACCGTCGCCATGCCGCAGGAGCCGCCGACCAGCAGCGCCTCCTCGCGGGCCAGGCGGCGGGTCATGCCGAAGGAGTCCTTGTCGGAGACCGCGATGATCTCGTCGCAGATGGTGGTGTCGTAGGTGGCCGGCCAGATGTCCTCGCCGACGCCCTCCACCAGGTACGGCCGGCCGGTGCCGCCGGAGTAGACCGACCCCTCGGGGTCGGCGCCGATGACCTTCACCCGGCCGCCGGAGACCTCCTTGAGGTAGCGTCCGACGCCGCTGATCGTGCCACCCGTGCCGATACCCGCCACGAAGTGGGTGATACGCCCCTCGGTCTGCTCCCAGATCTCCGGGCCGGTGGAGTGATAGTGGCTGTCGGGGTTGTTCGGGTTGGAGTACTGGTCGGGCTTCCAGGCGTTCGGCGTCTCCTTGGCCAGCCGGTCGGAGACGGAGTAGTAGGAGTCCGGATGGTCGGGAGAGACCGCCGTCGGGCAGACCACGACCTCGGCCCCGTAGGCGCGGAGCACAGCGATCTTGTCCTGCGCCACCTTGTCGGGCACCACGAACAGGCACTTGTATCCACGCTGCTGCGCCACGATGGCCAGGCCGACCCCGGTGTTGCCCGAGGTGGGCTCCACGATCGTGCCGCCGGGAGACAGCGCTCCGGATCGCTCGGCGGCGTCGATCATGCGCACCGCGATCCGGTCCTTCACCGAACCACCCGGATTGAAATACTCCACCTTGGCCAGCACCTGGGCGGGCGATCCGGCCGCCACCCTGTTCAGCCGGACAAGTGGGGTGTTGCCCATCAGTTCAACGAGCGAGTCATGCACACGCATCGCGACGATCACCTCGAAATACCAGAGCCTTGTGAGCTTGTCTGTTGAACGCCGTGACCCCCAGGGGGCGGGTGGGGCTCGGCTCTTTCAATGGCCACGCTACCGATTCAAAGGCCACGCTACCGAAGCGCGGACCGAAGCCCCGGCCCGTCCGCGACGGAGGCGGGGCGGAAACACAGCGGAGGCGGGGCGGAAACGACCGCCGGACGGACAACGGAGGGATTCTTAGGCGAAATGACCCTCGTAGGCGGGTAAAACAGAAATATGTTCCGCTATCCCGGCAGGAGGTAGTGACCCACCCGACGCCGCACGTACGGCAGGCGGCAATCGCCGTCCCCCCCGGACGGCGAGGATGCCGACGTCGCATCTCATCGAGGGGGCAACGTGATCTGGACACCGGGGGCGGCGCGGGCCGCCCGGCGCATCGCGGCCGGTGCGGCCGTGGGAGGAGGAGGGCTGACCGCGCTCGGCGCGGTCACCTACGGGCTGTTGCTCGCCGAGGCCGAACTGGCCCGCCGCATCGTCGGCCGGCCGCACGGCATGGAGGGACCGCCGTCGGACGGGATCTACGGCGACTTCGGCGGCGAGCCGATCCGGCTGGTCATGCTGGGCGACTCCACCTCGGTGGGGCTGGGCACCACCGACCCGGCCGAGACCCCGGGCGTGCTGATCGCCACCGGCCTGGCCGTCATCGCCGAGCGGCCGGTGCGGCTGACCGTGGTCGGCAAGTCGGGGGCGGCCTCCGCCGAACTCGACGAGCAGGTGGAGCAGGCCGTGGAGTCCACCCCCGAGATCGCGGTGATCTTCATCGGCGCCAACGACGTCACCACGCGGACGCTGCCCGCGCAGGCGGTACGGCACCTGGGGAAGGCGGTACGGCGACTGCGCGAGGTGGGGGTGGAGGTGGTCGTGGGCACCTGTCCCGATCTCGGCACCGTCAGGCCGATCGCGCAGCCGCTGCGCTGGGTGACCCGGCGCTGGAGCCGCCGGCTCGCCGCGGCCCAGACGGTCTGCGTGATCGAGGCCGGCGGCCGTACGGTGGCCTTCGCGGATCTGCTCGGTGCGGAATTCACTGCAAATCCGGGTGAAATGTTCGGACCCGATCAATACCACCCATCTGCCCAAGGTTATCTACAGATTGCTTACGCGGTGCTACCTTCTGTATGCACCGCGTTTGGATTGTGGCCCGAACCACGCCCCGAACGCAGTGAGTCGATTTACCTCGCGGCGGCCATGGCCGCGGAGGAACCCGGCGCCGAGGTCTCCGCAACCCAGGTCGCCGGCCGAGCAACCGGAACCCACGGACGGTGGGCGATGATGTTCCGCCGGAGGCCAGGGGTGCTGCCCAACGACGCCTGAGCACGGTTACCCTCCGCGGCGAAGCCGTAACGCCTCGCCCCCATTGGAGTGCAATGCCCGTGACCCGGCCTCACGTGAAAGCGGCTCTGGTGCTCGTCGGAGCCCTGTCCCTGGCCGGCTGCTCCGGCAGCGAAGCGGCCACACCGCCCCATCCGACCTGGCACAACGGCGAGGTGAACGCGGTCAGCCGCACCACCGCCGCGGCCGGTGTCGCCATGACGACCTCCCTCCGGCCGGAGGGCACCCTGGAGACGGTGGCCCTGGACCTGGCCACGGGCAGGAAGCTGTGGGCCCACCCCGCGACCATGGCGGGACGCCTGCCGGGCATGGGGGTTCCGGCCCCGGCGATCGTCGAGACCGGCGAGGGGAAGGCCGTCGCGGTCGCCGTCGACCCCACCCGCGCGGGCCGGTGGAACGCCACGCTCATCGGCCGCGACGCGAGGACCGGAACGCAGCGGTGGACCCGCCCCCTGCACTCCACGTTCGGGCCGCAGCGGTGCGGGGCCTTCATCTGCGTCTCCGAGCACACCGCGCTCGCCAAGGCACGGATCGTCGTGCTCGACCCGGCCACCGGCAGGCCGATGTGGAAGCTCCCCGGCATCGCCGAGGTCGAGTGGTCCGACGCCTCCCGGGCCGTGTTCCTCCGCCTGGCCCGGCACCCCGTCCTGGAGGCGCACGACCTGAAGTCCGGCAAGCTCGCCTGGCGGCTCCCGGTCGAACAGGCGCTCGGCGCCGGGGTCGACATGTCGGGCGGCTGGTCGTTCGGCGCGACGGACGACAACCTCATCGGCTACGTCGCCCCCTACACCAGACCGGCCACGGAGAAGGTCTCCTCCTTCGGCCTCTTCTCCGTCAAGCTCGCCGACGGCACGGTCAACTGGATCCGCCCCTCGGTGGTGCGGGTCTACCCCAGCGGCAGCCCCGGCTTCGCGCCGGTGGTCCGCCCGGTCGACCGGCAGGGCCGGTACGGCGGCTTCGCCCGGCTGGACGCCGAGAGCGGCCGGGTCCTCGGGCAGATCCCGGCGGCCCAGGTCCCCGGCTCGGGCTGGTGGCTGGCCTTCCCCGCCCGGATGGAGAAACTCGGCTTCCTCAAGCACGGCCGGCCCGGCACCGCCTTCGATCTGGCCACCGGCCGGGCCGCCGAGATCAAGACCGAGCGCGGCTGGTCCTTCTGCGTCACCGACCCCAAGCCGCTCCCGCTGAAGGACCAGCCCCGGGGCTTCTACTCGGTGGCCTCGCTCTGTGAGTTCGACCTGGCCGGCGGCCGGAAGACGCCCGGGGCCGAGGCGCCCCCCGCCTGGTTCACCGGCAGTCAGGACGGCTGGCGGACCTGGCGCGACGAGGCGGGCGGCCTGCACGGGATCAAGGACGGCGCCGGAACCACCCCCGGCATGTACGGCTGACCCGCCCCCCGTCCAGGATTCCCGCGTCCCCCGTACGGGGGCGCCCGGCGGACACCCGTACGGGGAGTCCCGCGCGCCCGTACGGGGAAGCCGGGCGGGCACCCGTACGGGGGAGCCTCTCGGGCACCCGTACAAAGTTCTGTTCCGGGCCGCCCCGGTCGTGGCCGCCGATCCGGCGCGAGATAACCTCCGCAAAGGAGCGACCAACCAACCCAGGAGAGCCATATGCCCGAGGCAGTCATCGTCGCGACCGCGCGCTCGCCCATCGGACGTGCCTTCAAGGGATCACTCAAGGACATCCGTCCCGACGACCTGACCGTCCAGATCATCAGTGCCGCGCTGGCCAAGGTCCCCCAGCTCGACCCGGCCACCGTCGACGACCTGATGCTGGGCTGTGGCCTGCCCGGCGGCGAGCAGGGGTTCAACCTCGGCCGCGTGGTGGCCACGCTGCTCGGGCTGGACACCGTGCCCGGCACCACCGTTACCCGTTACTGCGCCTCCTCGGTGCAGACCACCCGGATGGCCCTGCACGCCATCAAGGCTGGTGAGGGTGACGTCTTCATCTCGGCGGGAGTGGAGTGCGTCTCCCGTCTCGCCAAGGGCGACTCCGACTCGCTGCCCGACACGCAGAACGACCTGTTCGGCGAGGCCCGGTCCCGCACGGCCAAGACCGCCGAGGGCGGCGGCGGGGTCTGGCACGATCCACGCGAGGACGGGGTCCTGCCCGACGTCTACATCTCGATGGGCCAGACCGCGGAGAACCTCGCCGGGTTGAAGGGCGTGTCCCGCCGGGAGCAGGACGAGTTCGGCGTCCGCTCCCAGAACCTGGCCGAGCAGGCGATCGCCAACGGCTTCTGGGAGCAGGACATCACCCCGGTGACCCTGCCCGACGGGACCGTGGTCGGCAAGGACGACGGCCCGCGGGCGGGCACCACCTACGAGACGGTCTCCCAGCTCAAGCCGGTCTTCCGTCCGGACGGCACGGTCACGGCCGCCAACTGCTGCCCGCTGAACGACGGCGCCGCCGCGGTGATCGTGATGAGCGACACCAGGGCCGCCGAGCTGGGCATCACCCCCCTGGCCCGGATCGTCTCTACCGGCGTGACCGGCCTGTCCCCCGAGATCATGGGGCTGGGGCCGGTCGAGGCCTCCCGGCAGGCGCTGGCGCGGGCGGGCATGTCCATCGGCGACGTGGACCTGGTGGAGATCAACGAGGCGTTCGCCGCCCAGGTCGTGCCGTCCTACCGGGATCTCGGCGTCGATCTCGACCGGCTCAACGTCAACGGCGGCGCCATCGCGGTGGGGCACCCGTTCGGGATGACCGGTGCCCGGATCACCTCCACCCTGATCAACAGTCTCCGCTTCCACGACCGGTCGATCGGCCTGGAGACCATGTGCGTGGGCGGCGGCCAGGGCATGGCCATGGTCCTGGAGCGCCTCGCCTAGTGCGGTGACCACATGCCCTCACCGGGCTGACGGCCTGTCCGCCGGCCCGGAACGCCCGGACGCGCCCGCAGGCGTCGGGCGGTTCAGCCGTGGACGTCGGGACCGGCGCGGGTGATCTCGATCCTCAGGATCACCCGCCGGTCCCGCTCCATGGTCGAGCGGTACTCGTCCCAGTCGGGGTGCTCGCCGGAGATGTCCCGGTAGTAGTTCACCAGCGGCTCCATCGCCTCGGGCAGTGGGACGACCTCCGTGTCGCCCTCGATCTGAACCCACGGGCCGAAGAAGGCGTCGGTGGTGACGCAGAGCACCGCCCGGGGGTCCACGCGGAGGTTGCGGACCTTGGCCGCGGTCTCCCGGCTGCTGACGACCGCACGTCCCTCGGCGTCCAGCCCCACGGTGACCGGGGACATCTGCGGTCGCCCGTCGGCGTGCCGGGTCAGCAGGACCGCGCGATGGTTGTCGCGGATGAAGTCACGCGCTCTGTCGAGTTCCATGATCCCATGATGGCCGGGCGGCCGGGCAGGCGAAAGCCCGCACCGCCGGGCGGAGGCGCGGGCTCGCGGAGAGGTGGTCGGCGGCTTACAGATAGCGGCTGCGGCGGTGCCGCTCGTGCTCGCGCACGATGGCGGCCGCGTAGCCGTGGGTCAGCCCGTGCTCGTCGGCGAGCCAGTTGGCACGCTCTTCACAACGCAGGAAAGACGGGCCGTTGTCGATGGCTTGAAACCACTCTGGGAGTGCGCGTCCGGTGATGTCCGAGACCCTGGCGATCAGCTTGCTCTGCGTCTCCGGTGAGTGGTTCAACGACATGGGCACCTCCACGGATAGAGCTCCTTTGCTTGACAGTGCCTCACGAACTCCCAGATGGCAAGCCCTCACAACCGGGTCCCCCACCATTTTCCGTCACTCGGCGCCCGCTCCCCGTTCTTCTCGGGTCCGGCCGTGGGACCGTCCGACGATTACCGTCCGCCCGCCGCCCACCTGCCGCCCACCTGCCGTGCGGCAGCCGCGAGAGGCCGCACGGCAGCCGTGGGAAAGGAAGAACCCCCGCCGGAGCGAACTCCGGCGGGGGTCCTCATCCGTCCGCTAGTCGCTGCTGGTGAAGTAGCTCAGCAGGCGCAGAATCTCCAGGTAGATCCAGACCAGGGTGACGGTCAGACCGAAGGCCATGAGCCAGGAGTACTTCTCCGGGGCCCCGGCCCGCACACCCTGCTCGACCGCGTCGAAGTCGAGGAGCAGGAAGAAGCAGCCGATCAGAATCGCCGCGATGCTGAACACGTACGCCAGCGGGCCGCCGGAGCGGATGCCGATGCCGTCGGCGATGAAGAAGCCCGCCACCAGGTTGATCAGCATCAGGCCCATCAGACCGAGACCCGCCGCGACGACGAACTTGGTGAACTTCGGCGTGACCCGGATGATGCGCAGCGAGTACACCGTCAGCATGGCGGCGAAGGCGAGCGCCGTGCCGACCACCGCCTGGAAGACGATGCCGTTGTACAGGTCGTTGTAGATGTGACTGACCACACCGATGGCCACACCGTAGGAGACCGAGTAGCCGAGGATCAGCACCGGGTTCGTGCTCTGCTTGAACGAGACGATCAGCGCGAGCACCAGGCCGATGAGCGCACCCGCGATCAACGCCCCCTGCCCGAGGTTGAGCGCCCAGGCCACCGCGGCGGAGACGACGAGGGTGCCCAGCGTGATGAATCCACGCACCACCACGTCGTCGATCGTCATCGTCCGCTGCGCGGGGGGCGCGTAGGACGGTGCGTCGTACATACCTCGGAGCTGGTCGGGGGTCGGCGTTCCCCAGGCCTGCTGGCCATGGGACTGCCGGCTGAATACGGGGTTCTTACTCTCCATCGCTGCCTCCACGCTGCGACCTACGCGATCAGCGTATTAGATCGGTTGTCACACGGCCGTATCGTGTTCATATCCATTTTCGGTGGGAGCGGCCGTACGGCTACCGCCGAAGGATCCAACGAACGATCGTCACTCCCGGTTCCCGATCTCACAGCGACACCGTGGTCCTCTCGTCGAAGAGGCGCCGGGAGGTCTCCACCTCGTCGCGGTGGCACCGGACCCACTCGCAGATGCCGGTCACGGTGACGAGCAACTCCCGCCCGATCCCGGTGAGCGTGTACTCCACCCGGGGCGGGGAGGTGGGGTGGACGTCGCGCGCGACGATGCCGTCGCGCTCAAGAACGCGGAGGGTCCGGGTCAGCATACGTTGGTTGATCCCCTCCACCCGAGCCTTGAGCACCGAGAAGCGCTGGACCCCGTCCCCGAGCGCGGCGATCACCAGGATGGACCATTTGTCGCCGAGTGCGGCGATCACCTGCCGGGCGACCCCGTTGGCCCGCAGCACCTCGCCCAGGTTCCCTTCATCACCCATGGTTACCATTTTATACCGACTCTCGATAAACGTCAGCACCGGAAACCGCGAATCACCCCGCAACAGGTACGAACCATCCCGAAACCATGCGACAGTAACCACATTCCGTTATCGCCAGTGAACCCGCCGTGTCACCCCGGAACTTTCCTACGGAACGCGCCCGGGCCGACCGATCCCCGGCCGGGGAAAGACGCCGGCGCCCTGATTTCCCGTGCGGTTCACACGAAGGCCGACGCCGTTCCCGCAAAGAACGGTCCAATGCCGGGCCGGGCGGAGAAACCCGATCATCCATTCGCCCTGGTCGCCCGCGACGCTGGGTGACAGCCGTGGACAGCGGGGTGACACAGAACAGCCCGTGCCGACGTTTTCGCCGGTCACGGGCTTGATTCCGCAGATCAACACGAGTGCCCCCGGAGGGACTCGAACCCTCACTCTAACCCTTTTAAGGGGTTTGCCTCTGCCATTGGGCTACGGGGACGCCGCAATCATACGTAACTGACCACTCATCCGAGGAGCACAACTTTGTATCAGGCGTCACACGGACCCGTGATGAGGCGTTCCAGCCGTGGACCGCTTTCTCGTATGAGCACGTGGAAGCATGTCACGTGCGCCGGAGAGGTGACCCCGCGGCCGGAGAGCGCGGCCGCGGGGACGGGGAACCTCAGGGGAAGAAAGATGGATCTTCGGTGACGATCAGGACGATGCCGCCTTACGGAACTCGCTGCGCGGGGCCTCGATCTCGCCGAGCGAAACGGTCTCCCGCTTGAAGAACAGCGCCAGGGTCCAGTCCATCACCACGCGGACCTTGCGGTTGAGGGTGGGCACCCGCGACAGGTGATAGGTGCGGTGCATGAACCAGGCGGGGAACCCGCGGAGCTTGATCCCATAGACGTTGGCGACCCCCTTGTGGAGACCCAGCCCCGCGACCGACCCGACATACCTGTGCCGGTACTCGACCAGCGGCTCGCCGCGGAGCCTGCGGGTGATGTTGTCGGCGAGCACCCTGGCCTGCCGTACGGCGTGCTGGGCGTTGGGCGCGCAGTACTGGCCCGGGTTGGTCACGTCGGGCACCCCCGCCACGTCTCCGGCGCAGAAGGCGTCCTGGACCCCGGCCACGGTCAGGCGGGTGGTCGTCTTGATCCGGCCGCGCTCGTCCAGGGGAAGGTCACCCGCGCCCGCGATCGGGCTGGGCTTGACCCCGGCGGTCCACACGATGGTGGCCGACTCGAACTCCTCGCCGTTGGAGAGCTTCACCAGGCCGCCCACGCAGGAGTCGAGGCGGGTGTTCAGCTTGACCTCGATGCCGCGCTCACGGAGCTGCTCCGCGGTCCATCTGCCCATCTCGGGGCCGACCTCGGGAAGGATGCGGTCGGTCGCCTCGACGAGGATCCAGCGCATGTCCCGGCGGGAGAGGTTGTGGTAGTAACGGGTCGCGTCGACCGCCATGTCCTCCAGCTCGGCGAGCGCCTCGACACCCGCGAAGCCGCCGCCGACCACGACGAACGTCAGCGCCCGGCGGCGCAGGGCCTCGTCCTCGTCGGTCTCGGCCCGGTCGAGGAGCTCCAGCACCCGGTTGCGCAGCGCGATCGACTCGCCGACCGTCTTGAAGCCGATGGCGGCGTCGGCGAGGCCGGGGATGGGGAGCGTGCGGGAGACCGAGCCGGCGGCCATGACGAGGATGTCGTAGCCGATGTCGTGCGAGGTGCCGACGTTCGGCGCGAAGGTGACGGACTTGGCCGCGTGGTCGACCCTGGAGACCTTGCCGTTGAGGATCGTCGCCCTCGGCAGCACCCGGCGGAGCGGGACCACCACGTGCCGGGGCGAGAGGTTCCCCGCCGCGGCCTCCGGCAGGAAGGGTTGGTAGGTCATGTGGGATTCGGGGGTGAGGACGGTGACGCGGACACTGCCGTCGCGCAGTTCCCTGCGGAGCGTGTGCTGCAGGCGCAGCACGGTGTAGAGACCGACGTAGCCCCCGCCGACGACCACGATGTGCTTGGAGTTGCGGTTCACTGGGAACGCCATCCTTAGGTCCGGGGCTTGTGAAAGCTTTCACAAGCATATGTCCCCTCCACAGGGATCGCCACGACCGTCTTGGGCAATTTGCGACACAGTTTCCGTATTTAGAAGATCACCCCCCTCTTCTAGAGGAAAGTTCGGCGAATATTCGTCGGATGACGGGCCTTGTGATCGAATTCACAAGGCGCGGAGCGCGTTCGCCCTGGCGAAGAGCCGGTCGAGCATCTCGGCGGTCACCCGGCCGGTGAAGGTATTCTGCTGGCTGGGGTGGTAGCACCCCAGCAGACGGGCGGCGGTCCCCTCCCGGGAGATCTCCACCTCCACACCGTGCCCGAAGAGCGGACGCGGGCTCGGCAGCGCGTATCCGGCGTCCCTCAACGCCGGCCAGATCGCCTGCCAGGCGAAGCCGCCCAAGGCGACCACCACCCGCACGCTGCCGGCCACCAGCGCCACCTCCCTGGCCAGCCAGGGGAGGCAGGCCACCCGCTCCGACGGCTCGGGCTTGTTGGCCGGCGGGGCGCACCGCACGGCGGCCAGCATGCGGGCCCCCACGAGGCGCTGCCCGTCTCCCGCGTGGACACTGGTCTCCTGTACGGCCAGGCCCGTCCGGTGGAGCGAGGCGAACAGCCAGTCACCGCTGCGGTCTCCGGTGAAGATCCGCCCGGTGCGGTTCCCGCCGTGCGCCGCCGGGGCCAGCCCCACGATGAGGACCTCGGGTCTCTCCTCCCCCCAGCCCGCGATGGGACGCCCCCAGTAGGTCTCCGTGACGAACGCCCGCCGCTTGACCGTCGCCACCTCCTCGCGCCACGCCACCAGGCGCGGGCAGGCCCGGCAGACGGACTGCCGGGCGGTGAGTTCACCGAGGGTACGGCTCGCCTCCGCGAGCCGCCTCACCTGGGCGGGGTCGCCGGCCACCGGGGTGTCGGGCCGGGCGGGGTCGCCGGGCCACCCGGAGCCGGGAGGAACGAAGCTCATACCCGCGATCGTGCCACGACGGCCGTCGTGGCATCACCGCGCGCCGCGAGACGGCGGAGACGTCAAGGGGAGGAGGAGACACCCGAAGGGCGGGAACGCGCGAAGGACGGGAGCACGAGAAGGACGGGGCGCGAGGACGGTACACGGAGGCGGGAACGCGAAAGGGCGGCGCCCGCCGGATGCGGGGCCGCCCCTCCTTCACCTGACGCTCCTCAGGCGGGGCTCGGCGTCGGCCGGCCCCCTCCTGCCCCGCGCCTTGCCGCGAAGTGCCTCCTGGCCGATGGACGTCGCCCTACGCGGGCGGGGCGCTCGGAGTCGGGGTGCTCGGGGCCGGGACGGTCTTGCAGGTCACCTTGCCCTCGACGGTGCCGGTGGTCGAACCGTTGTAGAGCTCGATGGCCCGCTTGGCGGTCCCGGACTCCGAGGCGGTCCAGGAGTCGGACACGCCGCGAGCCTGGTAGCCGCGGCCGTCGAAGGAGACGGTCTCCCAGCCACCGGGGACACCGTTACGGATCCAGCGGTACTTCACGGTGCCACGACCGTGCGAGACGCTGATCGTGCCGGTGAAGGCCCGGGTGGTCGGGCAGGTGCCGTCGTAGAGGTCCGGGGCGCTGACGGAGGCCGTGACCTTCGGCGCCTCGTCCTTGCACCAGATCTTGAAGCCGACGCGGTTGGAGGAGTTGCGGACCGGGTCCACGATCTCCAGAGCCGCCCAGCCGCGCAGGTTCTCATGCGGCCTGATCACGTGAACGACCTTGCGGGAACCCTCGACGCGGACGGCGTCGCGGTCGACGACCTCCCCGTTGACGACCCAGCGGTAGTGCACCCAGCTCGGGCTGGAGGCGGTGATGCGACCGATCAGGGCCGCCTCACAGTTGCCCTCGTCGACCCAGAGCTGGGCGCCGATGCCGGGCTGGATGACGCGCTTGTCGTCACCCCGGTCGTCGCCGCCACAGGAGACCTTGAAGTAGCCCTTGCCCGAGGTGACGGCGCGCGGCGCCAGGACCTGGAGCGCCTGCCAGCCCTTGACGGACCCCTTGAAGGTGGTCCTCTCCGCGACCGTGACGCTCTTGCTGCCCTTCCCCTTCAGGGTGAGGGTCTTGACGTTGCTCTTGGACCCGTCTCCACGCAGCCAGCGGTAGGCGACCGTGGTCCTGCCCGCGACGGCCTTCACCTTGATCTTCGAGGTGAACGTCACCTTGGTCGGGCACCGGCCCGCGGGGTTGGAGAGGGACACCTTGGGGGTGCCGGCCGAGACCGAGGGCCTCGGCGCGGCGACGGCCGAGGCGGCCGTCTGGTTGGATCCACTGGCCGCCGCCGCGGGCGACGCCAGCAGACCTGTCGCCATCGTCGCCAGCATGGCCGCGCCGGCTCCCGTTGCGGCTAGCCTGCGTGCTAGTCCGGACTTCATGAGGGGATGCTCCGTTTCGTTGGGAGGCTAATGCGCTACGGAGACGGTTGCCGCCCCGACACCAGCTGTGCCGGGCCCCACGGCAAAGCCTCGCTAAAGCTTCTTTACCTAACCATGAACGGAACGATCTCTCAATACGCCATCAATAAGACGGTTGTCTAGACGCTAGGAGGGTTTGGCCACCGACCAGGCGATCCCGTCAAGGATGTCGCGCTCACTGACGACCACTTCGGCGAAGCCGTACCGCCGCAGGATTCGGTCCAGAATGAGGGCTCCGGCCCCGATCACGTCGACCCGGCCGGGGTGCATCACAGCAATCGCGGCCCGCTCGTCGTGGGTCATCTCCAATAGGCGGCGGGAGATGTCATGGACGCGATCCGCCGCAATTCGCGAATGGTGAATTTTATGCGGGTCATATCCGGGCAGGTCAAGCGCCATTCCCGCGACGGTGGTGACGGAGCCCGCGAGGCCGACCAGGGTCAGCGCCCGTTCCACGGGGACCTTCTCGGCGACCCGGTCGAGCGCGTCGTCGATGTCGGCGGTCATCGCCTCGACCACTCCGGGCGGCGGTGGGGCGACGGCGCCCCGCAGGTGCCGCTCGGTCAGCCGGACGCAGCCGATGTCCACCGAGAGCGCGGCCTCCACGTGCGTCGAGCCGATCACGAACTCGGTGGAGCCACCACCGATGTCGAACACGAGATAGGGCGGCCGGGTGCCCTCCGGGGTGGGCAGGCCGGTCTCCGGCGAGAGCCGTACCAGGTCGTGGGTGGCGCCGGTGAAGGAGAGCTCGGCCTCCTCGGCCCCCGTGATCACCTCGGGCTCCACCCCGAAGATCTCGCGCACACCGGCCGCGAAGTCCTCCCGGTTGGCGGCGTCCCTGGTGGCGCTGGTGGCCACCACGCGAACGGCCCGGACCCCGTGCCGCTCGATGAGCTCGGCGTAGCCGCGCATCGCGGTGAAGGTGCGCTCCAGGGCCTCCGGGGCCAGCCGGCCGGTGCGGTCCACCCCCTGTCCCAGCCGGACGATCTCCATCCGCCGCTCGACGTCGGTCAGGGTGTCGGCCCAGATGTCCGCGATGAGCAGGCGGACGGAGTTGGTGCCACAGTCGATCGCGGCGACACGGGTCACGTGCTCTCCTCGTGGGTGTTCGTGGTCGGTTTCACTCCGGGCCCCGGGTGGCTCCGGGGCTCGTCCGGCTCGCCGCGCGGCTCGGCCGGACAGCACGGTCCGCCGGCCCACCACTCGCCGAGCGCGTCGAGGGCCTCGCGGCCGAACGGGTTGGTTCCGGGCGCCGCGAGCTCGTGCCCGACCAGGGCGTGCAGGCACTTGACCCGGGAGGGCATCCCCCCTGTGCTCTGCATGTCCCTGGGCAGCGGCTCCAGGCCGTCCTCGGCGGCGGCCTTGTCACGGCGCGCGACGTAGTCGTCGTGGGCGGCCCGGTAGGCCCCGGCCAGATCGGGATCCTCGGCGAGCCTGGCCTGCATGGCCCGCATCATCCCCGAGGTCTCCAGCCTGCCGATGGCCGAGGCGGCCCTCGGGCAGGTGAGGTAGAACAGCGTCGGGAACGGCGACCCGTCGGGCAGGCGGGGCGCGGTCTCCACCACGTCGGGCAGCCCGCACGGGCAGCGGTGCGCCACCGCCCGCAGGCCGCGCGGCGCCCGGCCGAGCTGCCGCTCCACCGCCGCCACATCGCGGTCGTCCACCATCCGTGACACCCCCCTGAAAGACGACATCCAGGTTATCGGGGTCATCCGCCGGCCTCGGCCGCCTTCTTGCCGTTACCGGTGTCGGCGGCCTCGACCGACTCCCAGAGCGTCTGGTACCAGGGCGGCCTGGCGATCTTCTTGGCCGCGGTCGCGCCCTTGCCCTGGGCGGGCCGTTCGTTCATGACGACGTAGCACTTCTTGCCGGGGTCGCAGTAGAAGAGCCGCTCCCTGGCCAGCCGCCTGGTGTAGCCGGGGTCCATGAGCTGCCTGCTGCGATCCTCCTGCTCCTTGATCGCGGCGAGCTCCCTGGCCTGCTGCTGTTCGAGCTGGGCGATGTCGCGGCGCTGCGCGACGTACTCCCTGACCGGGTAGGCGAGGCTCATCGCGATCGCGCACACCACGACCGCGAGCACCGCGGCCCGTCCCGTCAGCTGCGGCCGTTTCGCCACACGCCCCTCCCCCTCCGTGCTCTGCCCGGTTGCCCGGCGGGTCGGCCCGCGGGGGCTCCGGGCGCCCCGACGGCGTCCCGGCCACGTCCGGTAAATCCGGCCATGTCCGGCAATATCCTGCGACGTCCTCCGGAATCGGACGGCCCGCCTCGCGGCACGACTCGCGCCCGATCAAATCGGGCGCAAGCCGTACAGTGCGAAACTACCGCTGGAAGCGCGGGAAAGCCGTGCGACCCGCGTAACGGGCGGCGTCGTCGAGCAGCTCCTCGATGCGGAGCAGCTGGTTGTACTTGGCCACGCGGTCGGAGCGGGCCGGGGCGCCGGTCTTGATCTGGCCGCAGTTGGTGGCCACGGCCAGGTCGGCGATCGTGGTGTCCTCGGTCTCACCCGAGCGGTGGCTCATCATGCAGCGGTAACCACTGCGGTGGGCCAGGTCCACCGCGTCGAGGGTCTCGGTCAGCGTGCCGATCTGGTTGACCTTGACCAGCAGCGCGTTGGCGGTGCCCTCGGCGATGCCCCGGGCCAGGCGCTCGGGGTTGGTCACGAACAGGTCGTCGCCGACGAGCTGCACCTTGTCACCGAGGGCACCGGTGATGGCGTTCCAGCCCTCCCAGTCGTCCTCGTCCAGCGGGTCCTCGATGGAGACCAGCGGATAGTTCGCGACCAGGTCCTCGTAGAAGGCGATCAGCTCGGTGGACGACAGCCCCTTGCCGTCGATGGTGTAGACGCCGTCGGAGTGGAACTCCGAGGCAGCCACGTCCAGGGCCAGCGCGACGTCCTGACCGGGCAGGTATCCGGCCTTCTCGATGGCGACCAGGATCAGGTCGAGCGCGTCGCGGTTGGACGGCAGGCTCGGCGCGAAGCCGCCCTCGTCGCCCAGGCCGGTGCCGTAGCCCTTCTCCCTCAGCACGGCCTTGAGCGCGTGGTAGACCTCGGTGCCCATGCGCACGGCCTCGCGGAACGTCTCGGCGCCCACGGGTGCGATCATGAACTCCTGGATGTCCACGTTGGTGTCGGCGTGCGCGCCCCCGTTGAGGATGTTCATCATCGGGACGGGCAGCACGTGCGCGTTCGGCCCGCCGAGATAGCGGAAGAGCGGCAGCTCGGCGCTCTCGGCGGCGGCCTTGGCCACGGCCAGGGAGACGCCCAGAATGGCGTTGGCGCCCAGCCTGGCCTTGTTCGGTGTGCCGTCAAGGTCGATCATCACCTGGTCGACGCTGCGCTGCTCGGCGGCGTCGAATCCAAGAATCTCGTCGGCGATCTCGTCGGTCACCCCGAGCACGGCCTTCTCGACGCCCTTGCCGCCGTAACGCCGGCCACCGTCACGCAGCTCCACGGCCTCGAACTGACCGGTGGACGCGCCGCTCGGAACCGCCGCACGCCCCTCACTGCCGTCGTCCAGCAGGATGTCGACCTCAACCGTCGGGTTGCCCCTGGAGTCAAGGATCTCTCGGGCGGTGACACCCTCGATGGAAGCCACGAAGTGCTCCTAAAGTCGCAGGACAGTTTGCCCTGGCAGCCTATCGAGCTAGCCGCCGGTACGGCGGTGCGGCCGCCCTGTCTCCGACTCCCAGGCACGGACCCGGTCGCGGTAGAGACGGGCCACGGCGCGCAACTCGGTCTCCGGGTCGAGGCCGGCCGCGTGCGCCTGCCGTACCAGCTCAAGCAGCCGCTCTCCCAGATCGTCGGCCGTGGCGGGCCCGGCGGCCCTAGCGGGGGAGGCGGGGAGAAGCGCGGCGGGGGCGCCGGCGCGCTCGGCGCGTCTGATCAGCTGGGCCGCCAGGGAGAGCGCGGGCTGGCCCATCGGCACGCCGTCCAGCACCGAACCGGAGTCGCCGCCGTTCTTGGCCGCGCGCTCGGCCGCCTTGATGGTCTCCCAGTTCTCGCCGACCTCCTGGGCGCCCTCCACCCTGGTGCCGGCGAACACGTGCGGGTGACGGCGGACGAGCTTGGCGACGATCCCGTCGGCCACGTCGTCGACGTCGAACCCGTCGGGGCGGTCGCGGGCGACCCGGGCGTGGAAGACCACCTGGAGGAGCAGGTCGCCGAGCTCCTCGCGCAGCGCGGCGTGGTCACCCGCCTCGATGGTCTCCAGCACCTCGTACGCCTCTTCGAGGAGGTAGGGCACCAGCGACTCGTGGGTCTGCCGGGCGTCCCAGGGGCAGTCGACCCGGAGGCGGTCCATCACCGCGACCAGGTCGAGCAGCCGCGCCCCCGGCAGGTCGTACGAACCCGGCACGACCTCGATCGTCGGCGGGTCGTCGAGCGCGACCGCGGCGTAGCCGATGGCGCGCATCAGCGCCTCGTCGGCCTCCAGCCACACGACGGTCTCGTCGCGGGCCCGGCGGACCAGCGCCGCCGGGTCCGGCACGACGACCTCGACGGCGACCCCGGCCTCGGCGAGATAGGGCAGGTGCGGATGGTCCGCCGACCCGGTGCGCACCGGGCCGTCCGCCAGAACCTGCCACGCGCGACGGCTGAGCAGCCCCGGAGCGACCCGGGGCGAGGTGGTGACGACGATCAGGGGCATGCCCAGAGGTTACTGGCCCTGCTTGACCGCGGGGATCGCGCCGAAGCGGCCCGCGTCGACGAAGAGCAGCGGCTGCGCCTGGCTCCGCTGCTCGTTGATGCGGCCGTAGCGCGGGTTCCAGGTGATCGGCATGGCCTGGAGGTCCTTGACCACCCGATCCTGACCCCGCTTCATGGCGGCCTCGTCGGTGCCGCCGCCGTACTTGGCCACCAGCTTGGTGAGCAGCAGGGTCGCCCTGGTGTGGTCGCGCACCCGCGAGGGCGCCACGGCCTGCTGGAGCATCTGCTGCCCGTACTCGACCTCGCCGCCGGCGGCCGTGATCGCCTGGTCGATCTCGGTTTCGGTGACCTTGACGCCCTTGCTCTCGGCCAGTTTGGTGTACTGCTTGGCGGTGGCGAGCTGGAAGAGCACGACCTGCGGGACACTGCCGGGGAACTCCAGCTGCGACGCGGAGACGTTGGCCTTGGCCAGCGCGCCCTCGTACTCACGCACGGTGCCGTCCAGCTCGCCGGAGCTGATCCGGTCGCCGCCCACGATGGCTGCGGCGCCGGCCTGGGCCGGCGAGCAGGCGGTCAGCGCGACTCCCGCGGCGGCGACCGCCAGGATGACGCGCACTTGAGTCGACTTCACATGCGATCCCTTCATGACAAACGCCGTTTACTTTACCGGCATGTTTTCGAGGAACATGGCCTCGACCAGGTCGCCGCACCACCTGAGCAGGTCCAGGTCGCGCAGCGGCTGGCCGCCGAGCGGCCTGGTCTTCGGCACGGGCACCAGCAACGTACCGGCCGCCTGCTTCAGCAACGCCTTCGGGTACAGCCTCTGGAGCCTGACCTGCTGGGAGTCCTTGAGCGTCACCGGAGCGAACCTGATGTTCTGGCCCTGCAGGGTGACGTCGGTCAGCCCGGCCGTACGGGCGCGGATCCGGAAGCGGGCGACCTGAAGGAGGTTCTCCACCGGCTGGGGCGGCCTGCCGTACCGGTCGACGAGCTCGTCGCGCACCGCGGCGACCTGGACGTCGGAGTCGACGGCGGCGATCCTCTTGTACGCCTCCAGGCGCAGCCGCTCGGAGGTCACGTAGTCGTGCGGGATGTGCGCGTTGATCGGCAGCTCGACCTTGACGTCCGGCCGCCCCTCCGGCACGGAGGCGCCCGACAGCTTGGCCTTCTGCTCCTGTACGGCCTCGGCCATCATCCGCACATAGAGGTCGAAGCCGACGCCCGCGATGAAGCCCGACTGCTCGGCACCCAGGATGTTGCCGGCGCCGCGGATCTCCAGGTCCTTCATGGCCACGTACATGCCCGCGCCCATCTCGGTGTGCTGGGAGATGGTGGCCAGGCGCTCGTGGGCGGTCTCGGTGAGCGGTTTCTCCGGGGGGTACAGGAAGTAGGCGTAACCGCGCTCGCGCCCCCGGCCGACCCGGCCCCGCAGCTGGTGGAGCTGGGACAGGCCGTAGTTGTCGGCCCGGTCCACGATCAGCGTGTTGGCGTTGGGCACGTCGAGACCCGACTCCACGATCGTGGTGCAGACGAGCACGTCGAAGTCGCGCTCCCAGAAGCCCACCATGATCCGCTCAAGCTGGTGCTCCTGCATCTGGCCGTGCGCGACGGCGATCCTGGCCTCGGGCACCAGCTCGTGGAGCATGGCCGCCACCCTGTTGATGCTCGCGACGCGGTTGTGGACGAAGAAGATCTGGCCGTCGCGCATCAGCTCGCGCCGGATGGCCGCGGCGATCTGCTTGTCGTCGTAGGGGCCGACGAAGGTGAGGATCGGGTGGCGCTCCTCGGGCGGGGTGAGGATCGTGGACATCTCGCGGATGCCGGTCAGTCCCATCTCCAGGGTGCGCGGGATCGGCGTGGCGGACATGGCCAGCACGTCCACCTGCGTGCGCAGGTGCTTCATGGCCTCCTTGTGCTCGACCCCGAAGCGCTGCTCCTCGTCGACGATGATCAGGCCGAGCTCCTTGAACCTGATCTCCGGTGAGAAGAGCCGGTGGGTGCCGATCACCACGTCGACCGACCCCTCCCGCAGACCCTCGATCGTCGCCCTGGCCTCGGCGTCGCTCTGGAAACGCGACAGCGGGCGGACGTTCAGCGGGAACCCGGAGAACCGCTCGGCGAAGGTGGAGAGGTGCTGCTGGACCAGCAGGGTGGTCGGCACCAGCACCGCCACCTGCTTACCGTCCTGCACGGCCTTGAACGCCGCCCGCACCGCGATCTCGGTCTTGCCGTAGCCCACGTCACCGCAGATCAGCCGGTCCATCGGGATCGCCCGCTCCATGTCGCGCTTGACCTCGTCGATGGCCTCCAGCTGGTCGCCGGTCTCCACATAGGGGAAGGCGTCCTCCATCTCCCGCTGCCACGGCGTGTCGGGGGCGAAGGGGTGCCCGGGTGAGGCCATCCGGGCGGAGTAGAGGCGGATCAGCTCCCCGGCGATCTCCTTGACCGCCTTCCTCGCCTTGGTCTTGGCCTTGGCCCAGTCGGCGCCGCCCATCCGGTTGAGCGTGGGCGCCTCGCCGCCGACGTAGCGGGTGACCTCGTCGAGCTGGTCCGTGGGCACGTAGAGCCGGTCGCCCTTGGCGTACTCGATCACGAGGTACTCACGGGTGGCGCCCTGCACGGTCCGCTGCACCATCTCGACGTAGCGGCCCACGCCGTGCTGCTCGTGCACCACGTGGTCACCGACCTTGAGCTGGAGCGGATCGACCATGTTGCGCCGTTTGGAGGGCAGCCGCCGCATGTCCTTGGTGGACGCCTTCTGCCCCACCAGGTCCAGGTGGGTGAGTACGGCCAGCCCGGGGCTGACGAAACCGTGCTCGACCAGGCCCGTGGTGACGTGGACGACCCTGGGCTCCGGCTCGCGGCCGAGCCCCCGCTCCAGCCTCGCGGGCAGATCCACCCCCTTGAGCAGCTCGACCATCCGCTCGGCCGGGCCGTGCCCCTCGCTGAGCAGCACGACGACCCTGCCGGAGTCCAGCCAGCCCTTGATGTCGCCCAGCGCCCGCTGGGTGTCGCCCCGGTACGCCTCCACCTCGCGCGCCTGGAGGGTCAGCCCGTCACCCAGGTCGTCGCCGCCGAACGGCGCGATCGACCACCAGGGCAGGCCGAGCCCGCGCGCGCGGTCGCGGACCTCCTCCAGGGTGCGGAACGCCGCCGCCCCCAGGTCGATCGGCGCCTCTCCCCCCGCCGCCGCGTTGATCCAGGACGCCTCCAGGAACTCCTGGCTGGTGCGCACCAGCTCCTCCGAGCGGCCGCGGATCCGCTCCGGGTCGCACACGAACACCGCCGACCGTGCCGGCAGGTGGTCGATGAGCAGGTCCATCTCCCCGGCGAGCACCGGCGCGAACGCCTCCATGCCCTCCACCGCGACACCCTCGGCCAGCTGGTCAAGGGTCTCGGCCAGCGCGGGATGCTCCCCGGCGAGACGCCGGGCGTTCTTCCTGACCTCGTCGGTCAGCAGCAGCTCCCGGCAGGGGGCGGCGAAAAGCCCGTCCTCCGCCACCTCAAGCGACCGCTGGTCGGCGACCTTGAACCAGCGGATCTCCTCGACGGTGTCGCCCCAGAACTCCAGCCGCAGCGGGTGCTCCTCGGTCGGCGGGAAGACGTCGAGCAGGCCGCCCCTGACGGCCACCTCTCCACGCTTCTCCACCATGTCGACCCGGCTGTAGCCGTTCTCCACCAGCCGGCGGACGACACCTTCGAGATCGGCGTCGTCACCGGCGCGGAGCCGTACCGGCCAGAGGTCTCCCAGGCCGCGCACGATCGGCTGGAGCACCGCCCGGATCGGCGCGACGATCACGTGAAGCGGACCGGCCGCGACGTCGCCCTCGACCGGGTGGGCCAGTCTCCTGAGCACGGCCAGGCGCTGGCCCACCGTGTCGCTCCGCGGTGACAGGCGCTCGTGCGGCAGCGTCTCCCAGGCCGGGAAGACCGCGACGGCGTTGCCGTCCAGGAGACTGGTGAGCGCCGCCGCCAGGTCCTCGGCCTCCCGCCCGGTGGCGGTCACCGCGAGCACGGTTCTGCGCGCGCCGCCCCCGGCTCCGTCTCTGGCCAGCGCGGCCACGGTGAACGGGCGTAGCGCGGGTGGTGCGATCAGCGACACGTCGGAGGGGTCCCCCTCGCGCACGTCCCGCAGCACGGAGGCCAGTTGCGGCTCTCCAACGACAAGGTCAAGTAGTCCGGAAAGGCTCATCAGATATGCCCACAGCCCCACGACGGCAACACGACAGGCCCCCGGCCGCGAGGGCACAGGGGGGTACCGTCCAAGGCTACTTCCACTACGACCGTCACCCGCAGCGAGTAGGAAATGCGCGACGAATCGTGCGGAGTTGACTACTGTCGGTTACATGTCTGAGGCACGGTCGATCGTCACGCGAGACGACATATTCAGCCGGCGGATCCGGGAGCAGTGCGCGGGGCAGCCGGGCAGGCGGCTCGACATCCTGGTGGCCGGCTGCGGATGGCCGGATCCGCTGGATCTGGAACGGGTGGAGGCGCGGGTCATCGGGATCGACGAGGACCTGCCGGCGCTGCGGGCGAGCACCTCCAAGCGCAAGGACCTCGACTCCTGGGCCCTGGGAGACCTGCGGTCGGTGCCGGTGCCGCCCCGCGCGTTCGACGTCGTGCACGTGCCGTTCCTGCTGGAGCGGATCGAGCATCCCGAGCTGGTGCTCGACCGGCTGCTCACCGGGTTGCGGCCGGGCGGGGTGCTGCTGCTGCGGATGCGCGACCGGTCCTCGGCCTACGGGACCTGCGACCGGCTGCTGCCCTCGGCGCTGCGGCGGCTGCTCTGGCACAGGTTCGCCCCCGACGGCACCGTGGGCCCGCTGCCCCCCTTCTACCGGGAGGTCACCTCACGCGAGGGGATGCACTCGTTCTGCCTGACCCGCGGGCTGATGGTGACCGACGACATGTCCGCGACGAGCGGGCCCGCGCTGAGCGGTCCGCTGGCGAAAGTGGCCCACCTGGCCTGCACGGCGGTGGAGACCGCCTCCCGGGGGCAGCGGCCCGCCTCGCACGACGAGATCATCATGGTGGTGCGCAAACCGCAGAACCATTTCGCCCGGATGCTGTGAGGGCCACACGGTTGGTGTGGGGCAACCCCAGTGGGTACAGTGGCGAAATCCTACTAAGTCGATCGGGATTGTGAAGCAGATGACGGCGCCTTTCGAGTGGACCCCCGACGCCCGTGAGCTGGCCGACCTGGAGCTGCTGCTCTCCGGCGCCTTCCAGCCGCTGACGGGTTTCCTGAGCTCAGCCGACGTGCGCGCGGTGGACGAGCACGGCACCCTGGCGGACGGCACACGCTGGCCCGCGCCCGTCACGTTCACCCTGCCCGACGACCACCCGGCCGTGCCCGGCGACCGGATCACGCTCCGCGACCCCGAGGGCGCCGCGCTGGCCGTGCTCACCGTCACCGGCCGCCAGGACGGTCTCGTCTCCGGCCCCGTGGAGGCGCTGGACGCGCCCGAGCACGGACCGTTCGCCCGGCTCCGCCGTACTCCGGCGGAGGTCCGCAAGGAACTGGCGGGCCGCGAGACGCTAGCGGTCACCATGCGCGGGCCGTTGGACAACGTGGAGGAGGTCTGGGCCGTCGCCGAGGAGCTGGGCGCGACGATCCTGCTGCTGCCGCTGGCGTTCGGGGAGGAGGGCCCGGCGGTGGTCCGCGCCGCGCTCAGAGCACACGACCGGCTGCCGGAGGACACGCTCGTGGCCGTGGTGCCGCTCGCTCCCAGGCAGGACCCCAGCATCGACCTGGAACTGCGCGAGCACGTGGCCGACGCCTACGGCGCGACGGAGCACCTGGCCGGGCCGGAGCCCGTGACCCTCCCCGGGCCGCCGCACCGGCGCGGGCTGGTGGTCTTCCTCACCGGGCTGTCGGGCTCGGGCAAGTCCACCGTCGCCCGGGGGCTGCGCGACGCGCTGCTGGAACGCGGCAGCCGTACGGTCACCTACCTCGACGGCGACGTGGTCCGGCAACTGCTCTCGGCGGGGCTGACCTTCTCCAAGGAGGACCGCGACCTCAACATCCGCCGGATCGGGTTCGTCGCCGCCGAGGCGGCGAGACACGGCGGGCTGGCGATCTGCGCGCCCATCGCCCCCTACGCCGCGACCCGCGAGGAGGTCCGCGCGATGGTCGAGGCGGTCGGCGCCGACTTCCTGCTGGTCCACGTGGCCACCCCCCTGCGGGAGTGCGAGCGCCGCGACCGCAAGGGGCTCTACGCCAAGGCCAGGGCCGGGATCATCCCCGAGTTCACCGGCATCTCCGACCCCTACGAGGAGCCCGACGACGCGGACCTGGTCGTCGACACCACCTCGATCAGTGTGGAGCAGGCGGTGGGGCAGGTGCTGGATCCGCTGATCCGGGGCGGCTGGGTCCGGTGAGAGAGGCCACGGGCACAGTGAGCGGGAAGTGGTGAGCGACGGATGGAGATCGACTTTCCCCTCGCCTTCGGGTCCTTCCTCGTCGCGATCGTCGTCGGGCTGACCGGCATGGGCGGCGGCGCGCTGATGACGCCGATGATGATGCTGTTCTTCAACGTGCCGCCGCTGGCCGCGGTCTCCAGCGACCTGGTCGCCTCGGCCGTCATGAAGCCGGTGGGCGGGGTCGTCCACATGCGCCGCGGCACCGTCGACCTGCGCCTGGTCGGCTGGCTCTGCGTGGGCTCGGTGCCGGCCGCCTTCTGCGGGGTGTTCGCCGCCCGCGCGTTCGGGGACGGCGAGCAGGTGCAGCAGACGGTCAAATACGCCCTGGGCGTCGCGCTGCTGCTGGCCGTGGCGGGGCTGGCGGCCAAGGCCTGGATGACCTGGCGCGGGGGCCCGGCCTCGGCGGATCTCGGCGGAATCGTCGTGCGCCCTATTCCGACCTTACTGGTCGGTATGGTCGGTGGGCTGGTGGTCGGTGTCTCGTCGGTGGGCTCCGGGTCACTGATCATCGTGGCGCTGCTCGCGCTCTACCCGGCGCTGAAGGCCAACCAGCTCGTCGGCACCGACCTGGTGCAGGCCGTCCCGCTGGTCGCCTCGGCCGCCCTCGGCCACCTGCTGTTCGGCGACTTCCAGCTGGCCGTCACGACCTCGCTGCTGGCCGGCTCGATCCCCGGCGTCTATCTGGGCGCGCGGGTCTCGGCCTGGGCGCCCGGCGGGGTCATCCGGGCGCTGCTCGCGGTGGTGCTGCTGGCCTCCGCGCTGAAGCTCCTGGGCGTGGGCAACCCGGCCATGCTCTGGATCCTCGGCGGGGTCGTGGCCGCCGGGGCCGTCACCTCGTCATTTCTCCGGAATCGCGGGGGCTCGCAGATAGGGGTCGCGGGCGAGGTCCCCGAAGGTCTTCAGGCCGCCGGAGGTGGTGTCGAACCGGGTGTCCCCCCGGGGGGCACGCGGTGAGTCGAAGTAGACCAGCGCCTTGATCTGGGGATAGCGCGGCAGCCGCCGGCGTACGTCGGTGAAGAAGGACTCCTTGAAGCCTGGCCGGTCACGGCGCTCGAACACACCCCACTCGGCGACCATGAGCGGCTTCTCCGGGAAACGCGCCCGCGCCCAGCGGTAGAACCCCGGCCAGCCGGCGAACTGCGCGCGGGTCTTGTTGACGAGCCCGTCGAAGGTCTGGACCCTGTCGTCGGCGTAAGGGTCCATGGCCACCCAGTCGACCACGTCGTCACCGGGGTAGAGCCTCTCGAACCACGGCTGGGCCGACCAGTTGGGCGCCCCCATGTAGGTCATGACGGTGACCGCGTTGTGCACGCCCCTGCTCCGCAGGCGGAGCACCACGTGCCGGAACATCGCGGCGTAGTCCTCGGCGGTCATGCCCGACCCGGGGCTCTCCCGCACGTCGTTCTCGGGTTCGTGGTGCACGGTCAGGAAGAACCTCTCGGGGAAGCCGCCGAGGATGTGGCCGGCCAGCCGGTCGATCCGCCGGTCCAGCGCGCCCCCGGCGATCTGCGCCCAGGTGTGGTCGAAGGACGGCTTCCAGTTGATCAGCAGGAGCCTGCGCCCTCCGGGGGAGCGGGCGATCCCGCGCTCCTCGGCGGTCGGGAAGAGCTCCGGGCCCCGGTGGTAGACGTGCATGATGTCGGCCGGGCGGCCCATGCGCCTCTCGGCCCCCTTGAGCGCCCGCCCCGGCCGCCTGCCGGTGAAGACCTCGGGGGCGACCCCCCACCAGGCCCCGCAGGAGGGGACGAGCTTGGCGCCGACCTCGCAGGCGGACGCGGGCCGGTGGACGCCCGGCGAGCCGTCGCCGCGGGCCGTGACGTGCCCGGCGGGAGAGCCGGGGACAACCGGGGTCTGACCGCACGCGCCCAATCCCAGCACGAGGGCGAGACCCGCGCCACCGACTCTTACCTTCACTGAAATTGTCTTTAAATCAGCATTTATCCGACGCATCGATTCCCCACAGCCGCTCCTCACCCTGATTCCCGACCTTTCCCGGGGCACAGCCTCCCACCACCGGGACGTGCCGCGTCACCGGCTCCGCCGACCCGCCCAGGAGCCGTACGGCGGCACGTAGGAGATATCGGATAAACGACAGTTATATCCCCGTGATAACCATGATGGTTTCAATGAAAATCTTGTGTATCGGATCGGGAAAACCACGGCCCAACCTATAGTTCCTAGGGTTCCCCAGCGCCGACTCCGCCCGAAAGGGAATCGCCACGCATGAGCCCGTCGCCGGACGCCCGCGTCCGCCGCCCCGGCGGAGAGCCGGCGGACTACGCGTCCCTGCTGCGCCGCAGGTGGCCGACCGTCCTGACCCTCCTCGTCGCCGGAGTCGGCGGCGGCGCCGCCCTGCTCTGGGCCACCCCGGCCGCCTACACCGCCTCCGCCCAGGTGCTGGTGACCCCGACGGGCCTCCAGGAGCAGACCAACCAGGTCACCAACCGGCAGCGTGAGCCGCTCAACCTCGACACCGAGGCCCAGATCGCCCAGTCCGCGGTGGTGGCCAGGAAGGTCCAGGCCGCGCTCAAGAGCCCACCGGGCCCCGTGGAGGTCTCGGTGCCGCCCAACACCTCCGTCCTGGAGATCTCCTACACCGCCGCCGACCCGAACCTCGCGGCGGCCGGGGCCGGCGCCTACGCCCGGGCCTACCTGGCCAACCGCGGCGAAGCCGCCACGCATGCGCTGAACCTCCAGCTCAGAGCCCTGCTCACCAAGCTGAGACAGGTCAACGCGAGCCTGACCACCGTGGTGGCCACCCTGCCCGGCCTGGCAGCGGGGACGGCGGAGCGGACCATGGCCGTGCAGCGGCAGAGCGTGCTGAGCCGCCAGGCCTACCACCTCACCGTCACATACGACGCGCTCAAGACCATCCCCGTCACCCCCGGGTCGGTGATCAGCGACGCCGTCGCCCCGGACCGGCCCAGCGCCCCCAGCCTCCCCCTCCACCTGGGCAGCGGCCTGATGGCCGGGCTGCTCGCCGGGGTCGGCCTCGCCTCGCTCCGCGACCGTCTCGACGGCGGCCGGCGCGAGGGTCCCGGCGTCAGGCGGGTACCCGGTCTCGACGTCCCCGGCACACGGGTATCCGGCCTCGACGTCCCCGGCGCGCGGGAGGCCCGGCGGACGGGCCCGGAAGGCGGGAGAGGCGGGGAGAACCGAGATGGCGAAGCGGGCGGGGAGGGCGCCGTACTGCTGGTCAGCGTGTCCGAGACGTCCCCGCGCGCCGTGGCGCGGGCCGTACGGAGGCTGAAGCGGCGCGGCATCCCGGTGATCGGAGCGCTCGTCGACCCCCCGGACAGGGCGTCCTCGGCCGACGAGACGGCCTCTCGCCGGTGAGAGGTCTGGACCGGGCCGCGTGGCCGATCGCCGCGCTGCTGGTGGGCTACCCGATCTGGTGGGCGCTGGGCTTCGGCGGGCTGTCGGTGATCGTGCTGGCCCCGCCGATGGCACTGGTCCTGTGGCGACGCCGGCCGATCAGGATGCCCCGGGGGTTCGGACTCTGGCTGCTGCTGCTCGCGGGCTACCTGGTCAGCGCGGTCATGCTCGGCGAGATGCCGCCGGACACCTACGGCGAGTTCGGCGCAGGACGGGTGATCGGCTATCTGATGCGCCTGTCCCTCTACCTCTCCCTGACGATCATGGTGCTCTACCTGGGCAACCTCACCGAACGGGAGCTGCCCCAGCTCACGCTGGTGCGCATGCTCGGCGCGCTGTTCGTCACGACCGTCGCGGGCGGCCTGCTGGGAGTGCTCGCCCCGCACGCCGGCTTCACCTCTCCGGTCGAGCGGCTGCTGCCCGGCTGGATCAGCGGCAACCCCTTCGTCCACAACCTGATCCATCCCACCTCGGCACAGATGCAGAAGGTCCTCGGTCACGCCTCACCGCGCCCCGAGGCCCCCTTCGAGTGGGCCAACGCCTGGGGCAGCAACGTCTCGGTGCTGCTCATCTGGTTCGTGGTCGGCTGGTGGGTTCACGGCGGACCCCGCAGGCGGTCGGTCGCGGTTCCGCTGGTCGCGCTCTGCGCCGTCCCGATCGTCTACTCCCTCAACCGGGGCCTGTGGATCGGCCTGGCGGTCGCCGCCGGTTATCTGCTGCTCCGGCTCGGCGGGCGGGCCCGGGTCGCGGTCTGCTCGGCCGTCGCCGCCGGGGCCCTGCTGTTCCTGCTCAGCCCGCTACCGGCGATGGTGGCCCAGCGGCTGGACAGGCCGCACAGCAACGACATCCGTGCCTTCACCGTGTCGGCGACCATCGCCGCGGCACGCACCTCGCCGATCATCGGCTACGGCAACACGCGCAACGCGACGGGCAACCACCGCACGATCACCACCGGCAGGACCGACTGGTGCGACACCTGCGGCCACCCGCCGCTGGGCAGTGACGGCCAGCTCTGGCACCTGATGATCACGCAAGGGTTCGTCGGAGCCGGGCTCTACGTGGCGTTCTTCGCCGGGGCCGTCCGCCGTCACTGGCCCGACCGCAGCCCGATCGGCCTGGCCGGGGTCCTGGTGATGATCCTGACCCTGCTCTACATGTTCGTCTACGACGGGCTGATCACACCGCTCAGCCTGTATCTGATCTCTTTCGCGCTGCTCTGGAGGAACTCGATGGCGAACGGGGCCGCATGAACGACGCCCGTGTCCGGCTGCGCTACCTCGGCCAGACGATCGGACTGCTGTTCCCCGAGTGCGGTCCGGGCCGGCCGTACAGCCTGCTCCCCCACCCCCTGCTCCCCCGCAGGCTGGCCCCCCGCGCCTGGTGGCACCCCGGCCGGAAGGTCATGGTGCCCTCCGGCGGGGACACCATCGAGACCCACCTCGGTGAGGTGCTGGGCACCCCGATCCGGGTCGTGCTGCACGTCCGCCCGGCCGGGCGGGCCAACCGCAAGCCGATCCTGGAGGCCCACGCCCCGGACGGGCCGGTCGCCTTCGTGAAGATCGGCGACACCGACCGGGCCCGCGAGCTCATCGGGCACGAGGCGCGCACGCTGGACCTGCTCGCCGTCACCCCGCTGAAGACCGTCGTCCCGCCGGCCGTGCTCCACCACGGGTCCTGGCGCGGTCTGTCCGTGCTGGCGCTGACCCCGCTCCCGGTACGGCGGGGCCCGGTCCCCCACGACCTCCTCACCGACGCGATCGGCGAGATCAGCCGGATCCCCGACCGGGGGTTCGCCTGGCACGGGGACTTCTCCCCGTGGAACATCTCCCACGCGGCGGACGGGCGGCTGCTCGTGTGGGACTGGGAGCGATTCGCCACCGGGGTGCCGCTCGGCTTCGACGCCGTCCACCACTTCTTCCAGCGCGCCCTGCGCCGCACCACGCCCGCCGTGGCGGCTCGGGCCTGCCTGGCGCAGGCTCTGCCGACTCTGGCGCCGTTCGGGCTCTCGTCCGCCGAGGCCAGGCTGACCGCGATCCGCTATCTGATCGCGCTGGCGGACCGGCACGCGGCGGACGGCCACAGCCCCCTCGGCCCGCCCGAGCGCTGGCTCAGCCCCGTCGTCGACCCCCAGGAGCTCCTGCTATGAAGCCCACGCTGAAGCGGTCCGTCCACATCGTGTCGCAGACCGCCGGGCGCCTCACCGCCGGGAGACGGGTGCTGCCCTCCTTCCTGATCGCCGGGGCGCAGCGTGCGGGGACCACCTCGCTCTACCGGGCGCTGTCACAGCACCCGCTGATCCTCAAGCCGGTGCTGCACAAGGGCGTGCACTACTTCGACGTGGCCTACGACCGGGGGCTGTCCTGGTATCGGGCGCACTTCCCGATGCGCGCCAGGCACACCAGGCTGTCACGCCGGTACGGCTGCCGCCCCCAGGCGTTCGAGTCCTCGCCCTACTACCTGTTCCACCCGCTGGCCGGTCCCCGCATCGCCTGGGACCTGCCGGGCGTGAAGCTGATCGTGCTGGTCAGGGACCCGGTGGAACGTGCCTTCTCCGCCCACGCCCACGAACTGGCCAGGGGGTTCGAGACCGAGACCTCCTTCGCCAGGGCGGTGGAGCTGGAGGAGGAGCGGCTGGCCGGGGCGGTGGACGACCTGCGCGCCGCACCGCACTCGATGAGCCACGCCCACCGTCACCACGCCTACCTGGCCAGGGGACGCTACACCGAACAGCTCGCCCGGCTGGAGCCGCTGGTCGGCAGGGAGCGGATCCTCGTGGTGGACAGCGGGCGGTTCTTCACCGAGCCGGAGGTGGTCTACGACCGGGTGCTGGAGTTCCTCGGTCTGCCGCACATCGGCGACCCGGTGTTCGAGCGGCACAACGCACGGCCCCGGCCCACCCCGATGCCCGAGTCGCTCCGCCGTGAGCTGGCCGCCCACTTCACCGGGTCCGACACCCTGCTGGTCCCGTGGCTCGGCGCGGAGCCGTCATGGCGGCGCTGATCCCCACCGGCCCGTTCCGCCCGCCGCGCCTCCCCCGCCTGAACGGGGTGGCCAGGAGCGGGCTGGCGGGGCTGGCGGGGGCCGGGGCCGGGGCCTGCGCGCAGTTCCTGGTGGTCGTGCTGGTCACCCGGGGCACCGGCCGCGAGGCGGCGGGCACCTTCTTCACGGCGACCGCGTCATGCTTGATGGCCGCCGGAATCCTGCGGCTGGACGCCGGCAACGGGCTGATCTACTTCATCGCCGGGTCCCGGCCGTCCGGCTACCGCCGCGCCCGGGGCTACGTTCGCGCGGCGCTCGTGCCGGTCGTCACGCTCTCACTGGCCGTCTCGACGGCCGCCCTCGTCTGCCTCTCCGACCCCACGCTCCGGGTGCTGGCGGTGGCGCTGCCGGCGGTGGTGTGCGCGGACGTCGTGGTGGCCGCGACGCGCGGGTTCGGCGCGATGCGGCCGACCCTGCTGCTGGACGGCGTGCTCCAGCCCGCGGTCCAGCTCTCCCTGATCGCGGCCGCGGTGCTGGCGGACGTGGAGTCGGCGCCCCTGCTCGCCGCGGCCTGGGCGCTGCCCTACCCGCCGGTCCTGCTGCTGGCCGCGCTCTGGCTACGGCGGCGGCTGCCCCGCACGCCGTACCCTCCGGGCACCGCCCGCGACCTGTGGCGCCACAACTGGCCCCGGTCGGCCGCCGCCGCGATCCAGGCGGTGTTCCAGCGGCTGGACATCGTGATCGTGGCGATGCTCGCCGGGCCCGCCGAGGCCGCGGTCTACACCGCCGCCACCCGGTTCAAGGTCGTCGGACAGCTCGCCAACCAGGGCCTGACCCGGGCGGTACAGCCGAGGCTGGTCCAGGCCCTGACCGCCGGTGACCTGCCGCGCGCCCGCGAGCTGTACCAGTCGGCCACCATGTGGCTGGTCCTGCTGACCTGGCCGGTCTGGCTGGGATACGCCGCGCTCGCGCCGTGGCTGCTCGGCCTCCTCGGCGACGGCTACGCCTCCGGCGTCCCGGTGACGTTCGTGCTCGCCGCGACGATGATGCTCGCCACCGCCTGCGGCATGGCCGACGTGGTGCTGACCTCGGCCGGGCACACCGGCGCCAGCCTGGCCGGCCTGGTCGCCGCCGTCGCGGTGACCGTCGCGCTGGACACGCTGCTGATCCCCTCCTGCGGCGCGCTCGGTGCCGCCCTCGGCTGGGCGGCGGGAACGGCGGTCAAAAACCTGGTCCCGCTCTGGCGGATCCACCACCGGTACGGCCTGCGCCCCTTCGGCGCGCACAGTCTGGCCGCCCTGACCTCGTGGCGGACCCCTTGACGCCCGTGCTGGTGACCGGGCTGCCCCGGAGCGGGACGAGCTGGACGGGCAGAATGCTCGCGGCGGGCGGCGAACTGGTCTACGTCAACGAGCCGCTCAACCCCCAGCACCCGCCAGGACGGTGCCCCGGCGTGCTCAACGCCCACGTCACCCACCGCTTCCAGTACATCTGCCCGGACAACGACGAGGTCTGGCTGCCCGCCTTCACCGACACCGTCGCCCTGCGCTACCGGTTCCTGGCCGAGCTGCGGCGCAACCGCTCGCCATACGACCTGGCGAGGATGGTCAGGTACGGCACGGCGTTCACACTCGGGCGGCTGACCGGCCGCCGGGCGCTGCTGGACGACCCGTTCGCACTGTTCTCGGCCGGCTGGTTCGCCGAACGGCTGGGCTGCCGGGTGGTGGTCCTGCTGCGTGACCCGGTGTCGTTCGTCGGAAGCTGGCAGCGGCTGGGCTGGACGGTCTACTTCCACGAACTGCTCGAACAGCCGCTGCTGGTCCGAGACCACCCGCATCTGGAGTCACTGCGCCGCCTCGTGGGCTGCCAGGACCGCATCGCCAAGGCCGTCGCCCTGTGGCGGGCGGCCGGGACCGTCGCCACCGATCTGGCGGCCCGGCATCCGGGGATCCGGCTGGTCCGCTATGAGGAACTGGCCGCCGACCCGCTGGAGGGCTTCCGCCGCCTGTACGGCCGGCTGGACCTGACCTGGTCGGCCCGCGCCGAAAAGCGCGTGTCCCGCGCCTGCACAGCCCCCGTCCACGCCGGTGGTGGCGACAACGGCGCCGGCGGTGGCGCTGGTGGCGGTTTTTCCTGGAACGGTCTGTCCCGAACGGCCTACCGGCCGATGGACTCCCGCCGGGCCCTCGCCACGGCGGCCAACCGGCTGAGTCCGGAGGAGATCCGGCGAGTCAGGGAGCTGGCCTCCTGTTAAGGCGTGTCCCGCATGTCTCCGTTCATGGACGACTGGGAACAGTCAACGCACAAGCAGTCCAAGCTTCGCGTCACCCACGGCCGATGACCGCGAAAGAGCAGGTACGGGTTAGGAGAACAGGCGGCGGAACAGGCAGGCGGTGAGCAGCCAGAGTGCGAACGGCAGGTCGTGCAGCAGGTAGCGGCGGGCCAGACGGCCTGGCTCGTTGAGCAGGCGGAAGAGCCATTCCAGCCCGGTCCGCTGCATCCACAGGGGTGCCCGGGGCACCGCGCCCGCCGCGAACGCGATCGCCGCGCCGCAGCCGACGAACCAGGTGGCCGGCAGGTCCTTGCGGAGCTGCGCGATGAGCCGATCCTGTTTGGGGAACCCGAGTCCGACGAAGACCAGCCGGGGCGCGGCGGCCACCACGGCGTCCCGCACCCTGGCGCAGCTCTCCTGGGTGGTCTCGAACCCGTACGGCGGGGCGTCCACCCCGGCGACGACCAGCCCGGGGTGCCGGTCGGTCAACCGGCCGGCCGCCTGCCTGGCCACCCCCGGCGGACCGCCCAGCAGATAGATCGGGTAGCGGTAGAAGGTGGCGGCCTCCGACAGGGACCAGATCAGGTCCGAGCCGGCGACCCTGCCGGGGACGGGCGTGCCGAGCAGTCTCGCCGCCCAGACCAGCGGCATGCCGTCGGCCACCACGAGGTCGGCGCCCTCGATGATCTGCCGCGCCTCGGGGTCGTGGGCCGCGGCCCAGCCGATGTCCACGTTCGGAGTGACCAGGTGGCCGCCCTCGCCGCGTTTCAACGCGGCGACCACGTGGTCGACCACCTCGCCCTCGGTCATCGGGTCGATCGCGAGACCGGCCACGTGCACCCTGCGGCGCAGTCTCCTGCGGGTCGCCCGGTCAGGGCGGTCGGACCGTGGCCGCCGACGCGGAACCCCGAAGCTTTTCCGAACCCCCCTGAGCGTCATCAGATGCCACGTCCACGGTGGTGGAGGGCGTTGAGCACGGCTTGCGCCGACACCAGGCCAGCCGCCACGGCGAGGGCGATGGGCGCGCGAGGCTCGCCGCGGCGTGCGGCGAACGCCCGCCACGCCCAGCGGCTCGCCTCCCGTCGCCGGCCCAGAGCCGCGTGGTGGAAGGCAAGCTGACCGTAGACCCGCGCCGCGCCGCGCGGGTCCACGGCCAGATCTGGGTGCCGGGCGAGCATCCATTCCAGCCCGGCGATCCGGTCGGCCCAGCGGGCCACATACAGCGAGCCGCCCCAGCGGACCCGCACCAGCGGACGGTCGACGTGCACGATCGGGTGACGCGCGGCGGCCCGCAGCGCCAGATCCCAATCCTCGTTCTGACCGTTCGGCGCGCTCTCGTCCACCCAGAACGCGCCGCGCCGGAACAGAAACGTCGAGGAGTGCACCATCGCCATGCGCGAGCGCACCAGATGGGCCCGGGTGACCGTGGAGGTTCCGGCGAGGCGCGAGATGCGACGTGAGCCGTACTCGACCTCGATGGCGCAGCTGGAGAACTCCGCGCCGGGTTCCGCCCGCAAGGCGGCGACCTGTGAACTGATCTTACCGGACAGCCAGCGGTCGTCGTCGTCACAGAAGGCCACCAGATCGGTGCCGAGCGCCGCGATGCCCGTGTTACGAGTGCCCGGCAAACCGGGACTACGCCGGTTGGTCACCACTCGGATACTACGCGACACCGGCGCCGTCTCCCAGGGGCCGGGAACACCTCCGGCCAGAAGGTCTGCGAGCTGGTCGACGACCGGAGCGGCGTCACCGCCGTCCACGACGACGACGAGCTCGACGGGACCCGGGTGGTCCTGGCCGAGGGCGGCGCACGCGGCGGCGCGGAGCTGCTCGGGCCGGCGTCCTCGCGTGGGGATGACCACGCCCACCGATGGACTCACGCGAGCCTCCAGTGGTAGCCGTACTTGGCCATCAGCGGCCAGGTCAGCGCGGTGACCAGGCGCCTATGCCTGATGGGGACCGCGGTGCGCCAGCCGTCGTCGGGCACCAGGCCGATCCGGCCGACCGTGAAGCGCATGGGGTTGCCTGAGGCCGTGTGAGCCTGGGAGAGCTCGGCCTCGCGGGCGGTCAGGAAGTCCAGCCGGGGTCGGAGGCCGATCCTGCCGACCAGGCGCCTGAGTGTGTCGGCCGGCGCTTCGAGCAGGTCCTCGTAGCGGATTCGGGTGACCGGAACACCTCTGCGGGCCAGGAGCTCCAGGCTGAGGTTCTGGGTCAGCCAGTGCAGCGAGGTGCGGGCCGGTGACCAGCGCGTCATCGGGCTGCCGTCCTCGGGCCGCGCGACCCGCCGATGCCAGGAGTGCGCGACCGCGCGGGGGTCGCGGACGACGTGCACCACGTGGACGTCGACCCCGGACGCCGCCAGGCAGAAGGCCAGGGAGGCGTGCTTGCTGGAGTCGATCACGACCGGGCAGTCGGCGACCTCACCGGCCGCGTCGTACAGGCGCCGGTGGGCGGCGGTGTACTCGGCCAGCTCGGCGGCCCTGGGCGACGGCCATTCCCGGCCGCCGGTCCGGTTCTCGGCCAGGAGCTGCGCCAGGGCGGGGATGCGGCGGGTGCGATCCACCCGCCGCCCGAGCGCGAGCACGCGACCGGCCAGCCCCTCGGACCAGCCCCCGAACGCGCGCTCGCCGACCCTGTGCCAGAACGGGCAGGTGCCGAACGGGGCGTGGCACCCGCACGCCTCGTCCGCCAGCACGCCCCGGGCCCAGAGGTGAGCGACCTCACCGAGGGGCGCGATGCCGGGCACCTCGCCGAGGAGTCGCTCCAGCAACGTGGTCCCGCTGCGACCAAGGCCGCCCAGGAAAACGACCCGGGCGGGGGGCGGACGATCAGACACAGGCACGAATCCTTACCCAGTGGATACGGAACGTGCCCAGACTATCGCGGAGAGTTACCGGGCGATCGGAGAACAGACAAAGGATCTACCTGGGCGGGGTCTTATCCGAGAGCGTGCCCCTATCTGGTCCCTATCTGGCCTCGACGATCATCCCGGCGCCGACGGTGTTGCTGGTGGCCTCGTCCACCAGGATGAAGCCGCCGGTGAGGCGGTTTCTCGCGTAGTCGTCCACGAACAGGGGGCGGGTGACGCGGAGCGAGACGCGGCCGATCTCGTTCAGGCCGAGCGAGGGGGCCGACTCGTCGCGGTGCAGGGTGTTGACGTCCAGCCGGTAGTGCAGGTCGCGGACGAGCGCACGGGCCGTCCGGGTGGTCTGCTTGATGGTCAGCTTGGTGCGCGGGCCCAGCTTGACGGCGTCGGTCATCCAGCAGACCATCGCCTCCAGCTCCTGGGCGACGTGCGGCTGGTTGTTCGGACGGCAGATCATGTCGCCCCGGGAGATGTCGATGTCGTCCTCCAGGCGGAGGGTCACCGACATCGGCGGGAACGCCTCGTCCACCGGGCCGTCGAAGGTGTCGATCGACGCGATGCGCGTGGTCAGGCCGGAGGGCAGGTGCGTCACCTCGTCGCCGGGCTTGAGCACGCCGCCGGCGACCTGGCCGGCGTAGCCCCGGTAGTCGTGGAAGGCCGGGTCGGTGGCCCGTTGCGGCCGGATGACGTACTGCACGGGGAAGCGCACGTCGACCAGGTTGCGGTCGGAGGCGATGTGCACGTGTTCCAGGTGGTGCAGCAGCGAGGAGCCGTTGTACCAGGGCGTGCTCTCCGAGCGGGACACCACGTTGTCGCCGTGGAGCGCGGAGATCGGGATGAACGTGAGGTCGGGCGCGTTCAGCTTGGAGGCGAACGCGGTGAACTCCTCGCGGATCTCCTCGAAGCGCTCCTGGGAGTAGTCGACCAGGTCCATCTTGTTGACCGCCAGCACCAGGTGCGGCACCCGCAGCAGCGTGGTCAGGAACGCGTGCCGGCGCGACTGCTCCAGCACGCCCTTGCGCGCGTCGATCAGGATGATCGCCAGATCCGCGGTGGAGGCCCCGGTGACCATGTTCCGGGTGTACTGGATGTGCCCGGGGGTGTCGGCGATGATGAACTTGCGCCTGGGCGTGGCGAAGTAGCGGTAGGCCACGTCGATCGTGATGCCCTGCTCCCGCTCGGCCCGCAGGCCGTCGGTGAGCAGCGACAGGTCGGTGTACTCGGTGCCCCGGTCGCGGGAGGTGCGCTCGACGGCCTCAAGCTGGTCTTCGAAGATCGCCTTGGAGTCGAAGAGCAGCCGCCCGATGAGGGTCGACTTTCCGTCGTCGACGCTTCCCGCCGTGGCAAAGCGAAGGATGTCCATTAGAACTGCTCTCCAGAGGTCGAACGGTTTTCCCGGGAAGGCCACACCGGAGGGATGTCTCGGATCACACGGGGCCGGGAGGCCGCCGGGCTCGGCCGGTGCGGCAGGACGTCACGCACTAGAAGTACCCCTCCCGCTTGCGGTCTTCCATGGCCGCCTCGGACGCGCGGTCGTCGGCGCGGGTGGCCCCGCGCTCGGTGACCCGGGTCGCGGCGATCTCGTCGATGATCTCCTCGACCGTGGCCGCGGCCGACTGGACGGCGCCCGTGCAGGTCACGTCGCCCACCGTGCGGTAGCGGACCAGGAGCTCGACGAGCGGCTCGTCCTCGTCGCGGACGATGAACTCGCTGTCGGCCAGCAGCATGCCGTCGCGCTCGAACACCTTGCGCGTGTGCGCGTAGTAGATCGACGGGATCTCGATGCCCTCCCGCCGGATGTAGTCCCAGATGTCGAGCTCGGTCCAGTTGGAGAGCGGGAACACCCGGATGTGCTCACCCTTGCGGATCCGGGAGTTGTAGAGGTTCCACAGCTCGGGGCGCTGACTCTTGGGGTCCCACTGGCCGAACTCGTCGCGGAAGGAGAACACCCGTTCCTTGGCCCGGGCCTTCTCCTCGTCGCGGCGGGCACCGCCGAAGACGGCGTCGTACTCGTTGTCCTCGATGGCGTCCAGCAGGGTGGTGGTCTGCAGGCGGTTGCGGGAGGCCCTGCGGCCGGTCTCCTCGACCACCCGGCCGGCGTCGATGGAGTCCTGGACCCCGGCCACGACGAGACGCACGCCCAGCTCCCGCGCCCGGCGGTCGCGGAACTCGATGACCTCGGGGAAGTTGTGCCCGGTGTCCACGTGCATCAGCGGGAACGGGATCGGCGCGGGCCAGAACGCCTTCTCCGCGATGCGGAGCATGACGATGGAGTCTTTGCCGCCGGAGAAGAGAAGACAGGGGCGCTCGAACTCGGCCGCCACCTCACGCATGATGTGGACGGCCTCGGCCTCAAGGACATCGAGCTGCGACGTGGTGTAGTCGCGCTGAAGCATCTGACTCTCCTAGCGGGAATTATCGGTGCAGATCCCGGATTCCAGCGAGCAACATCGGCGCCAGTCCCGGTAGGGAAACAAGGATATCGGGCAGCGAGGGGTCACCCTGGTTGTAGGCCAGCGGAGAGCCGTCGATTCGGCTCGCGTGAGCCCCGGAGGCGAGCGCGACGGCCACCGGCGCCGCGGAGTCCCATTCGTACTGGCCGCCGGCGTGCACGTAGGCCTCGACCTCTCCGGTGAGCACCGCGGAGATCTTGGCACCGGCCGATCCGATCGGCACCAGGTCGGCGCCGACGAGCCGGGCCAGGTCCTGGACGAACCCCGGCGGCCGGGTCCTGCTGACCGCTATCCGCGGCCTGACCCCGGGCCGCGGAGCGGGCAGCACGGGGGGATCGAGGGTGGAGAGCGTCCGGCCCCCGGCGGGCAGCGCCACCGCCCCGGCGGTCAGCGCGCCGCGTTCCCAGAGCGCCACGTGGACGGCCCAGTCGTCGCGCCCCTCCTCGGCGAACTCGCGGGTGCCGTCCAGCGGATCGACGATCCAGACCCGCTCGGCGGTGAGACGGCGGGGGTCGAGGCGCTCCTGCTGGGTCGCCTCCTCGGACAGCACACTGTCACCTTTGCGTGAGGTCGACAGGGCCTCCATCAGGAACAGATGGGAGGCGGTGTCACCCTCCGCGCGGAGTGCGGACGGGTCGGCGAACCCCGTCTTCTCGCGCAGGGCCAGCAGCCTCTCGCCCGCCTCCGCCGCGAGGTCCGCGGCGAGAACGTGGTCGTCGCGAATCGTCATCAGTATGCTCCAGCCCCTCGCGCGACAGCCGACCAGGTCTTCCACAGGATCTGCAGGTCCAGTGTGAGGGACCAGTTCTCCACGTAACGCAGGTCCAACCGTACCGATTCCTCCCAGGAAAGGTCCGAGCGACCGCTTACCTGCCAGAGGCCGGTCATCCCCGGCCTGACCAGCAGCCTGCGCCGGACGTCGTCTCCGTAGCGGGCGACCTCCTCCGGCAGCGGCGGCCGGGGGCCCACCAGCGACATGTGGCCGAGCAGCACGTTGAGCAGCTGCGGCAGCTCGTCCAGGGAGTGGCGGCGGAGCCGGGCGCCCAGGGGGGTCACCCGCGGGTCATTCCGGATCTTGAACAGCACGCCGTGGCCGTCGCCGACCAGGTCGATCTTCCGCCGCTCCGCGTCGGTGCTCATCGTCCGGAACTTGTAGATGGTGAACTCGACGCCGTCCCTGCCCACCCGCCGCTGCCGGAAAAGCGCGGGGCCCGGACCGGAGGCCCGGACGGCCAGCAGCAGCCCGGCCAGCAGCGGCGCCAGCGCGACCAGCAGCAGCCCGGCCCCGGCCCGGTCGAAGAGGTTCTTGACCAGCTGGCGCAGGCCGGCGATCTCGGGGTGGTCCACGTGCAGCAGCGGCAGCCCCGCCGCCGGGCGGATGGTGATCCGGGGACCGGCCACCTCCATCAGCGCCGGGGCCACCACCAGGTCGGTCTGGGTCTTCTCCAGCCGCCAGGCCAGCCGGCGCAGCGCCACCCCGTCCATCTCCGGACAGGCCAGCACCGCCACGGTGTCCGCCGACACCTGGCCGACCACCAGCGGCACGTCGACCAGGCCACCCAGGACCGCGACCCCCTCCACGTCGCCCATGCCGTCGTACGGCACGCAGACGCCGACGACCTCCATGCCGTGGTAGCGCTCCCGGCGGAACCGGCGGACCAGTTCGGCGACCGCGGCGCGGTGTCCCACGGCCACGACCCGCCGCATGCAGGCCCCCCGGGCCCGGCTGCGGTGCAGGCGGCGGCGGAGGCCGTAGCGGGCGAGGATGGTGACCAGGGTCGCCAGCGGGATCGCCAGCACCACGTAGCCTCGGGCCACGTCGGTCTTGGTCACGTAGGCGCCGATGGCCAAGGCCGCGGTGAGGGTGAACCCGCACTGGAAGACCCGCTGGAACTCCTCGGCGCCGAGGCCGATCAGGCGTGGCTCGTAGGCGCGGTTCAGCGCGATCGCGCAGACCCAGGCGACGGGGAGCGCCGCGCTCAGGATCACGTACGGCGTCACATAGGGAGTGACCTCGCCGAATCGAACGAACAGGGCCAGCACTCCGGCGAGGCAGGCGGAGAATACGTCGGCGACGACGGCCCGCGCCCTGTAACGGCGGACCCAGCCGGGCGCACGCGGACGGGTCGCCGACACGGTTCTCGGCGTCGCCTGGACGACGGTCACGTCGCGCACGCGCTCCCCCTGCGTAACCACTCGTCAACGGACAGTGATCGAATGCTAGCGGGAAGAACCGAGGCCCGAGGATTGAAGACCGAAACGTATGTCTCTGTGAACATTGAGGCCGCCGGCGCCGCGCCGGCCCCGGCGGCGGAGTCCCCGCCCCGCTAGCGGGGCGGGCCCGACACGTTCAGGTCGCCGGTGTGGAAGGCGTTCTGAGTGGGCTCCAGGCCCACCCTGATCAGTGACTCCACCACGTCGGCGGCCCGGTCGACCAGGAACGGCAGATCCTTGCGCTCGGCGGTGACGAAGTCCCTGAGGACGAAGGACGCGGCGTCCATCCGGCCGGGCGGCCGGCCGATACCGAACCGAACCCGCAGGTAGTCGCGGGTGGCCAGGGACTTGGTGATGGACTTCAGCCCGTTGTGCCCGTTGTCGCCGCCGCCCAGCTTGGCCCTGAGCGCGCCGTACGGGATGTCCAGTTCGTCGTGAACGACGATCACCCGGCCGGGGTCGACCTTGTAGAAGTCGGCCAGCGCCTTCACCGGCCCGCCGGAGAGGTTCATGAAGGAGAGCGGCTTGGCCAGCACGGCGGGGGCGCCCGCGAGCCGGCCCTCCAGCACCTCGGCCCGCGACCGGTGCGCCCTGAACCGCCCCTGGGCCCGTACGGCGAGCTCGTCGAGGACCATGAAACCCGCGTTGTGCCGGTTCCCGGCGTACTCCGGCCCCGGATTCCCCAGGCCCACGACCAACCAGCGGTCCACGGTCGGCATCCCTTCGTATGCGCGTCAGGGCAGCCCGGATGTGGACTGCCCTGACAGGTGTAGCAGAGAGGACTACTCGGCGCCCTCGGAGGTGCCCTCGGCGCCCTCCGCGGCGCCCTCTCCGGCCTCGGGCTCGCCGGTCGGGGAGGCGGTGACGTGAAGGACCAGCGTCTCCGGGTCGGCGATCAGGGTGGTGCCCTTGGGCAGCTTCAGGTCGCCCGCGGTGACCTGGGCACCGACCGCCAGGCCCTCGACGTCGACCTCGACGCCCGTCGGGATGTGGGTGGCCTCGGACTCGACCGAGATGGAGACCAGCTGCTGGTCGAGGAGGCCGTCGGCCACCTCGCCCACCACGGTGACGGGGATGTCGACGGTGACCTTCTCGCCGCGCTTGACGAGGAGGAGGTCGACGTGCTCCAGGAAGCCTCTGATCGGGTCACGCTGGACGCCCTTGGGCAGCGCCAGCTCGGCGACCGCGCCCTGGAGACGGATCAGCACGTTCGGCGTGCGCAGGGCGAGCAGGAGCTCGTGACCCGGGAGCGCCAGGTGCTGGGGGTCCGTGCCGTGACCGTAGAGGACGACGGGCACCTTGTGCTCGCGGCGGATCTTGCGAGCGGCGCCCTTGCCGAACTCGGTGCGGGGCTCGGCGTTGATGACTACTTCGGACACGGCGGATCTCCTAGGGGTCTTCGATGAACGGAAAGGTGCGCTCCCCCTCACCCGCCCTAGCGGAAGGCGTTACGAGCGCACACGATCCCCTCAGCCTATCGGTATCCCGCCGGGCTTCGACCGTGGGTCAGCTGTCCCCCTCGAACAGGCTTGTCACCGAACCGTCGTTGAACACCTCGGTGATCGCGCGGGCGATCAGCGGGGCGATCGACAGCACGGTGAGCTTGTCGAACATCTTGTCCTCGGCGAGCGGCAGCGTGTTGGTGACGATCACTTCGGAGATCCTGGAGTTCTTCAGCCGGTCCACCGCGGGGTCGGAGAACACCGCGTGGGTGGCGGCCACCAGCACGTTGGTGGCGCCCTGCTCGTACAGCGCGTCGGCCGCCTTGCAGATCGTGCCGGCGGTGTCGATCATGTCGTCGATCAGCACGCAGGTCCGGCCCCGCACCTTGCCGACGACCTCGTTCACCTTCACCTGGTTGGCCACGTCGAGGTCGCGGCGCTTGTGGATGAAGGCCAGCGGGGTGCCCAGCGTGTCGGCCCAGCGCTCGGAGAGCCGCACCCGGCCGGTGTCGGGCGAGACGACCGTGGTCGTCTCCAGGTCGAGCTTGTCCTTGAGGTAGTTGACCAGCACGGGCATCGCGAACAGGTGGTCCACCGGGCCGTCGAAGAACCCCTGGATCTGGGAGGTGTGCAGGTCGATCGACATCAGCCGGTCGGCCCCCGCGGTCTTGAACAGGTCCGCCATCAGACGGGCGGTGATGGGCTCGCGCCCCCGCCCCTTCTTGTCCTGACGGGCGTAGCCGAAGAACGGCATGATCACGGTGATCCGTTCGGCCGAGGCGCGCTTGAGCGCGTCCACCATGATCAGCTGCTCCATGACCCACTTGTTGATCGGCTCCGTGTGGCTCTGCATCACGAAGGCGTCGCACCCCCGGACCGACTCCAGGTAGCGGGCGTAGATCTCGCCGTTGGCGAAGTCGCGCAACGTGGTGGGGGTCGTGTCGACCCCGAGGTGACTGGCCACCTCCATGGCCAGTTCCGGGTACGCGCGCCCGGAGAAGAACATCAGGTTCTTCTCACCGGTCTGCTTGATGCCGCTCATGCCGTCCTCCCTCTGTGACGGCTCGCCGTTGCCTCAGCGACGCCGCCGTACCCGCCGGCCCGCTCGCTTCGCTCGCTCACGTCCTGCTCCCCTGCTGATTTCCGGTCTCGGCGGCTCGCAGCGCCGCCTCGGCCGATCTGCTGCCCGCGCGTTTGCGCGCGACCCATCCTTCAATGTTGCGCTGCCGTCCGCGGGCCACCCCGATCGCCCCGGGTGGGACGTCGCTGTCGATGACCGAGCCCGCGGCGGTGTAGGCGCCGTCGCCGATGTTCACCGGCGCGACGAGCATGGTGTCGCACCCGACGAAGGCGTGTTCGCCCACCGTCGTCAGGTTCTTGTCGACCCCGTCGTAGTTGACGAAGACCGACGAGGCGCCGATGTTGGCCCCCGCGCCGATGACGGCGTCTCCCACATAGCTGAGGTGGGGCACCTTCGCACCCTCCCCGACCTGGGCGTTCTTCATCTCGACGTAGGTTCCGGCCTTGGCCTTCCTGGCGAGCACGGTGCCTGGCCGCAGGTAGGCGTAGGGCCCGACCACGGCCTCGGGCCCGATCCGGGCCTCAACGCAGACGGCGTTGCGCACCACCGCCCCCGCGCCGACGAGCGTGTCGGTCAGTGTGGAGACCGGACCGACCTCCGCCCCCTCCGCGACCACCGTACGGCCGTGCAGCTGGGTGCCGGGATGGAGCACGACGTCCGGCTCCAGGGTCACGTCCACGTCCACCCAGGTGCTGCCCGGGTCGATCACCGTGACGCCCGCGCGCATGTGCGCCTCCAGCAGCCGGGAGTTGAGCACCCGGCGGGCGAAGGCGAGCTGGACCCGGTCGTTGACGCCCTCCACCTCGACGTGGTCGGCCGCGATGTGCGCGCCGACCCGGTGGCCGTCCTGCCTCAGGATGGACAGGACCTCGGTGAGATATTCCTCACCCTGGGCGTTGGAGGTGGACACCCGCTTCACCGCGTCGGCCAGCAGGAGGCCGTCGAAGGCGTAGACGCCGGAGTTCATCTCCCTGATCGCCCGTTGCGCGGGGTCGGCGTCCTTCTCCTCGACGATTTCCAGGACCGTTCCGACGGCGTCGCGGACGATCCGGCCGTAGCCGTGAGGGTCGGGGACCTCGGCGGTGAGGACGGTGACGGCGTTGCCGTCCTGATTGTGCCGTTCCAGGAGCGCGGCGAGGGTCTCGGTGCGCAGCAACGGGGTGTCGCCGTAGGTCACCAGCACCGTGCCGCCGATGGCGCCGACCGCCTCCAGCACGATCCTGACCGCGTGGCCGGTCCCCCGCTGCTCGGCCTGCACGACGGCCTGGGCGTCGGGACTGGTCCGTGCCAGATGCGCCTGGACCCGATCTCGCTCATGACCGATGACAACAATGAGCCGCCCGGGTTCGAGACCTCGGGCGGCTGTGAGCATGTGGTCGACCAGGGCTCGGCCGCACAGCTCGTGCAGAATCTTGGGTGTTCTCGACTTCATCCGGGTGCCCTCACCTGCTGCGAGGACGATGACGGCGGCCGGGCGCGGCACACTCACGGACGAGGCTCCCTCGGCGTCGCGGCTGAGACATGACAGAGCGGGACAACCGACGGCCACCATCAGGGCACCGTCCCGTCATCCGCTCGACAACGTGAGGATACCTTCCCGCCCGGGAACCCACCCAGCCGACCGGCCGAGCTGCTAAAACGGACAGAGACGATCGCTCCGGCACCAGGACTCGAACCTGGACAACAAGGACCAAAACCTTGCGGGCTGCCAATTACCCAATGCCGGATCAGCCTGGCGATTCGGACGCAATCCGAACACCCGGCCCCCCTACGATACCGAGCCCTTGATATCGAACGCGCCTCGTTTCCGGGACCTCGTCGGCCAGGGACCGGCCCGGCGGTGAAACGCCCCCTCCGGCCCGCCGTACCGAAACGGCTCTCTAACAGGTGAAGCCGGTTGCCGCAAGTCATGAAACCCCTATGGGACTCCCCGGCCAGAGTCACCTTCCCCACATTAGAGGCTTAGGGATTCCTAACTTACGATGGCGTAGGTTACGGTGGCGTAGCCAGACAAAACCCGATGTTCTCGTCCAGCTCTTGCGAGGTAGCGCATGACCGTCATCGCAGAACGTCCAGCTCCGGGCCCCAAACCTGAGGTCGACCCCGAGCCGAAGACCACCGCCGAACTCATCGTCTTCGGCGTGGTCGTGGCGGCACCACTGCTCGCCCTGCTCGCGGCCGTCCCGTTCGCCTGGGGCTGGGGGCTCGGCTGGACCGACATCGTGATCGCCGGTGTCTTCTACGTGATCTCGGGGCTGGGCGTGACCGTCGGCCTGCACCGCTACTTCACCCACGGGGCGTTCAAGGCCAAGCGCCCGCTGAAGATCGCACTGGGCATCGCGGGCAGTCTCTCGCTGGAGATGTCCGTGCTGGACTGGGTGGCCACCCACCGCAAGCACCACAAGTTCTCCGACAAGGAGGGCGACCCCCACTCCCCGTGGCGGTTCGGCAGCGGTTTCCTGCCGCTGACCAAAGGACTGCTCTGGGCGCACATGGGCTGGCTGTTCGAGACCGACCGGACCAACCGCGAGAAGTACGCCCCGGACCTCGTCAAGGACCCGGACGTCGTCAAGCTGCACAAGTTCTTCCCGGTGCTGGCGATCACCTCGATGGTGCTCCCCGCGCTGCTGGGCGGCCTGCTGACCTGGTCGTGGTGGGGCGTGGCCACCGCCTTCTTCTGGGGCACCCTGGTCCGGATCGGGCTGCTTCACCACGTGACCTGGTCGATCAACTCCATCTGCCACGTCTTCGGCGAAGAGGTCTTCGAGTCGCGTGACAAGTCGCGAAACGTGTGGTGGCTGGCCATCCCGTCGTTCGGTGAGTCCTGGCACAACCTGCACCACTCCGACCCGACCTGCGCGCGGCACGGCGCGCTCAAGGGCCAGATCGACCTCAGCGCGGGCGTGATCCGCTGGTTCGAGAAGGCCGGCTGGGTGCACAGCGTCCGCTGGCCGACGCCCGAACGGCTGGCGGCGAAGCGCATTGCCACCTGACATCTCCCCGGATCCTCCCAGGGCCGCCACGGCGGCCCGCGTGACAATGGCGCCGGCGCCGACCGGCCAGACCGTCGATGTGCGGGCGGTCCGGAGCAAAGTTCCCGACGCGCGAGCGGGAAACGCCATTATTAGAGGCGTGAGCGAACCCCGGCGACGTATGTCAGGTAAGGAACGCCGAGAGCAGCTGATTCAGATCAGCCGGACCCTGTTCGCGGAGAAGGGGTTCGACGGCACATCGGTCGAGGAGATCGCGGCGACCGCCAACGTCTCCAAACCGGTGGTCTATGAGCACTTCGGCGGCAAGGAGGGCGTCTACGCGGTCGTCGTCGACCGCGAGATGCAGAAACTGCTCGGCATGGTGACGGAGGCGCTGTCCGCCTCACACGCGCTGATCAAACTGGAACGGGCGGCTCTGGCGCTGCTGGCCTATGTGGAGGAGAACAGCGAGGGTTTCCGCATCCTGGTCCGCGACTCGCACGCGGCCTCGGGGACAGGCACGTTCGCCAGCCTGATCAACGACATAGCCAGCCAGGTCGAGGACGTGATGGTCGACCAGTTCGCCGAGCGGGGCTACGACTCGAAACTGGCGCCCATGTACGCGCAGATGCTGGTCGGCATGGTTGCCCTGACCGGCCAGTGGTGGCTGGACGTGCGCAGGCCCCCGCGCGAGGAGGTGGCCGCGCACCTGGTCAACCTGGCGTGGAACGGCCTGACCGGGCTGGCCCCGCGCCCCCGGCTGACCTCCTCCTCGCACGGCCTGGAGCAGCGGCGGGCGCCGCTGCCACCCCGCCAGACGCGGGAGCTGGACAAGGCCCGCGAACGCGAGCTCAGGGAGCAGGAGAAACTCCGCGAGCGCGAACAGCGCGAGGCCGGGAAACAGGCCAGGGAACAGGAGAAGATCCGTCAGCGGGAGCAGCGGGAGCTGGACAAGGCCCGTGAGCGCGAGCAACGCGAGGCCGAGAAGGCCCGCGAACGCGAACAGCGGGAGCTGGACAAGGCGCGCGAACGCGAACAGCGCGAGGCCGGGAAACAGGCCAGGGAACAGGAGAAGGCCCGCGAACGGGAGCTCAAGGAGCTGGAGAAGGCCCGCGAACGCGAGCTCAGGGAGCAGGAGAGGCTCAGGAGCCGGGAGGCCGGAAGCTCCGGCCGGGAGGCCGCCCAGACCGGGCCGGCCGAGCACGCGGGTAAGGAGCCGGGAAAGATTTCCCCAAGTGGGTAAGCAACGTCGGGCGTTGAGCCTAAATTAACGTTGCGTTCCACAAAGACGGGCATTCTGGTCATATGTCCGTGGAATCCGTACACCCCACCTCAGAAGGACTGTCCCTTCCGCACGAGCGCTTCCTCAACCGCGAGGAGAGCTGGCTGCAGTTCAACCAGCGGGTTCTGGAGCTCGCGGAGGACCCGGCCCTGCCGTTGCTGGAACGGGTCAGGTTTCTGGCGATCTTCGCCAGCAACCTGGATGAGTTCTTCCGGGTACGGGTGGCCGGCCTCAAGCGACGGATGGCCACCGGCCTGCTGCTTCGCACCAAGAGCGGCCTGAAACCCCGGGAGGAGCTGGCCAGGATCGCGGCGATCGCCGACGACCTCGCGCAGCGGCACTCTGCCTGTTTCCACGAGCGGCTACGCCCGCAGCTGGCCGCCGAGGGCATCGAGATCGCCCGCTGGGACGACCTCGGCCGAGACGAGCGAACCGAGATGCGCAGGCTCTTCCGGGAGCGGATTCGGCCCGTGCTGACCCCGCTGGCGGTCGATCCCGCCCATCCGTTTCCCTATATTTCCGGTTTATCGCTCAACCTTGCCGTTACCGTCCGAAACCCCACAACCGGTAACACCGTCTTCGCCCGGGTGAAGGTGCCGAGCCGGCTCCCCCGCTTCGTCACCGCCTCCAGGGAGCGCTTCGTCCCCCTTGAAGATGTGATCGCCGCCCACCTGGGCCAGCTCTTCAAGGGCATGGAGATCATGGAGCACCACGTCTTCCGGGTCACCCGCAACGAGGACCTGGACGTGGACGAGGACGTCACCGAGAACCTCATGCAGGCGCTGGAGCGGGAACTGCTCAAACGCCGCTTCGGGCCGCCGGTCCGGCTGGAGGTCGAGGACACCATCACCCCCGAGGTGCTCGACCTGCTGGTGGACGAGCTGGGCGTGGCCGAACACGAGATCTACCGGCTGCCCGGCCCGCTGGACCTGACCGGGTTGCACGCCATCGCCGACCTGGACCGGGGTGAGCTCGGCTTCCGCCCCTTCGTACCGGCCGAGGTCATCCACGTCGAGGACGACATCTTCGCGGTGCTCAGGGAGCGGGACGTGCTGCTGCACCACCCGTACGACTCGTTCTCCACGAGCGTGCAGCGCTTCATCGAGCAGGCCGCGGCCGACCCGAACGTGCTGGCCATCAAGCAGACGCTCTACCGGACCAGCGGCGACTCGCCCATCGTGGACGCGCTGATCGACGCGGCCGAGGCGGGCAAGCAGGTGGTCGTGGTGGTGGAGATCAAGGCGCGGTTCGACGAGCACGCCAACATCACCTGGGCCCGCAAACTGGAACGTGCCGGATGTCACGTGGTCTACGGGGTGGTGGGGCTGAAGACCCACTGCAAGCTCGCCCTCGTCGTACGGCAGGAGCCCTCGGGCGAGCTGCGGAGCTACTGCCACATAGGCACCGGCAACTACAACCCCAAGACCGCCCGGCAGTACGAGGACCTGGGCCTGCTGACCGCGGACCGGCTGGTCGGCGAGGACGTCACCGACCTGTTCATCCACCTGACCGGCTACTCCAACCACTCGGCCTACCGGCGGCTGCTGGTCGCCCCGCACTCGTTGCGCGGCGGGCTGCTGGCCAGGATCGAGCGGGAGATCTCCCACCGGGAGGCGGGCCGACCGGCCGGCATCAGGATGAAGACGAACTCCCTGGTGGACGAGCCCGTCATCGACGCCCTCTACCGCGCCTCGCAGGCGGGCGTCCCGATCGACCTGTGGGTGCGCGGGGTGTGCACGCTGCGGCCGGGAATCCCCGGGCTGTCGGAGAACATCCGGGTCAGGAGCGTGCTGGGCAGGTTCCTGGAACACTCGCGCGTCTACGAGTTCGGCCACGGCCGCAGGCCGGAGGTCTGGATCGGCAGCGCGGACCTGATGCGCCGCAACCTGGACCGCCGGGTGGAGTCGCTGGTCAAGGTCACCAGCCAGCAGCAGCGGGTCTACCTCAGCGACCTTCTCGACCGGGCCGTGTCGGAGGAGACCTCCACCTGGTGGCTCAACGCCGACGGAAGCTGGACCCGGCATCCCGGCGAGGACCTGCAGAGCCATCTGATCGGCACCCGGCGGTGGAGGACGATCGATGACTGAGCCGGACGTCCACCCGGCCGGCGTGATCCGCGCCGCCGGGGCGGTGGTCTGGCGGGGAGCGGAGTCGGCGCCGGAGGTCGCGCTCGTCCACCGGCCCAGGTACGACGACTGGAGCTTCCCCAAGGGGAGGCTGAAGCCCGGAGAGCACGTCATCGCCGGGGCGCTGCGCGAGGTGGCCGAGGAGACCGGGATCACCGCGACGCTCGGCCGTTCGCTGCCGCCGATCCACTACCTGAAGGGCAGGCGGCTCAAGCGCGTCGACTACTGGACGGCCCGGGTGGTCACCGGCGGCTCCCCCGCCCCGATGAGCGAGGTGGACGAGGTGGACGAGGTGGCCTGGCTGCCGCTGGAGGAGGCCGGGCGGCGGCTGACCTACGAGGGGGACGCGGGGCTGCTGCGCGCGCTCACCGCGGCGCCGCTGGCGACCACCCCGCTGGTGCTGGTCAGGCACGGGGTGGCCGGATCCCGCCAGGGGTGGGAGGGCGACGACGACGAACGCCCCCTGGACGAGATCGGCAGGACGCAGGCCGAGGTGCTCGCGGACGTGCTGGCGGGTTACCGTCCCGTGGAGCTGGTCAGCTCCCCGAGCAGACGGTGTGTGCAGACCCTCGAACCCTACGCCGAGGGTGCCGGGCTGGAGATCCGCCGGGAGCGGACGCTGTCGGAGACCCACTACGACCTCCGGGCCGCCCTGCGGCTGATCTCCGAGGCACTGGGCTCGGGCCGGTCCACGGTGCTGTGCAGCCACGGCAAGGTACTCCCCGAACTGGTCGGCGGCATCGGCGGCGGGCCGGGCGACCTGCAGCTGCACAAGGGCGCGTTCACCGTGGTGCACCACGCCGACGGCGATATCGTGAGCATGGACCGCTACATCACGTAGGGCCGGTCCCGGCCCAGATCCCGGGGAACTCCTCCCAGGCCCGCTCGGCGGCGGCCCGCTCCAGGCCGCTCAGCACGCCGTAGGTGAAGGTGTCCTCCCCGGCCTGCCGGGCGGTCTCGGCCTCTGCCACCAGCCGTTCCTGGGCGACGACACCGTCCCGGTGGGCGCCCAGCACCTCCTGTACGGCCTCCGCCCGCCTGGCCTGCCGGTCCATGCCGAGCGCCTCGGCGGTGTAGCGGGCCCGCTTGGCCGCCTTGCGCACGTCGTGCATGGCGGTCTCGCGCCCGGCGGCGTCGCCGACGGCCCGGGCGGTGGCGTAGGCCCTGGTGACCCGGCGCCGGCTCTTGGCCGCGACGGCGCCGAGGGTGCCGGCGGGACGGCGGGCCGCCTTGGTGAGCACCGGCGTTCCGGCCAGGTCGTCCAGGGCGTCGAGCAGGGCGAAGTAGCGCTCCCCGCCGAGCGCGTCCCTGATCCGGTCGAGGGCCTCGTGTTCGGCGTCCAGCAGGTCGGAGCCGAGGCGGGCTCTGACCGGGCCCACGATCAGCCCCGGGTCGAGGGTGTCGAGTCTGCGGGCGAACCGCTCCCTGATGACCTCCAGGTCGCGGGCCTCGCCGAGGACCTCACCCAGCCATCTGAGCTCCCGCTGGAGGTCCTCGGTGCCCTCGACGATCGTCTTGAACGACTTCAGCGCGCTGCGGAGCCGTCTGGCGGCGACCCGCATCTGATGCACCGCGTCCTCCTCCGCCCGCCGTACCCGGGGGTCCTGGGCGAGCAGCGCGCCCGTCTGCGCGGCGAGGTAGCCGACGACGACCTCACCGGCGGAGCCCGGCCTGGTCCCGGCGGGCGGCGTCGCGGGGGCGGAACCGGCGGCGCCCAGCAGGCGGGACAGTTTGCTGGCCGAGCCGGCGGGGGCGGCACCCGCCTTGATCAGCCGCTTGCCGACCTTGCGGAGCAGCCTCTCATCCCCGTCGATCAGCTCGGCCTCGACCTCGCGCCAGCCCTCGACATGCGGCCGGTCGCCGAGGACGGTGCCCCTGACCCGGTCGTCGGCGACCTCCACCAGCCGGACGCCCGCGCCGTTGACCAGCTGGGTCACCGAGCGGCGGGTGTCGAGTTCGGCGATCGGGGCGAGGGGGGCGCCCCGGGTGTAGGCGAGTACGAGGTCCGCCAGTTCGGATGGAACGATCTTGGCGCTCCGGGTCAGCGGGTGGGTGATCTCCTGCCGGACCCCCTTGGCCTTGGGGAGCTTGAGGTGCCAGCCGGGATCGGTCCCACCCCTGCGCCGCCGCAGGGTGATGCCCCGGGCTGCGAGCCGAAGATCGGGGGTGTCGAAATAGAGCGCGACAAGCCGGTACGTCCTGGGCCCGACGGTCTCCGCACAGCCGGGCAGGACCGCGAGATCGGGGACCTCGTAGTCCACCGGCACGTCGAATTTATCCTCGATCTCTAGCGTCACAGGCACCATCTCCTGATTTATTCAGATACGTACCGCTTGCTGGCAGTATTTACCGGTATCTGGTTGTTCGTCCATAAATTCTGGACAGCGACCCCGCGGCGACTCCGTGTCAACGGCGTGGCGCGGTACTCTGCGAATACCCTGACGGCAAGGTCGGAGAAGGGATGGCGGACGCCCGTTACCTCGGTCGTTCGCGCCCCGTCGTGGATTATCGGTCCCGCACGTCTCCGGCGTCGAGACGACCGATGTCCACCGATTTATCTCGACGTCAAGAGAGATAGACTCACACCATGACCCTGCACCACGCGGACCACGACGCCGAGACCCCGTCGGACGAGGTGGATCGGCTGGTCGCCGCCTGGCGCCAGGAGCGGCCGGACCTCGATGTGGAGCCGCTCCAGGTGTTGAGCCGGGTCTCTCGGCTTGCCCGTCATCTGGACCGTGCCCGCCGGGCCTCCTTCGGCGAACACGACCTGGAGACCTGGGAGTTCGACGTGCTCACCGCGCTGCGCCGGGCCGGCGAGCCGTACGAGCTGAGCCCTGGAGCCCTCCTCCGCGCGACCCTGGTGACATCCGGGACCATGACCAACCGGATAGACCGGCTCACCGCGGCCGGGCTCGTCCGGCGCCGCCCCGATCCGGAGGACCGGCGCGGGGTTCTGGTCTCGCTCACCGAGGCCGGGCGGGTCCGGGTGGACGGCGCCTTCGCCGACCTGCTCCGCCGGGAGCGCGCGCTCCTGGCCGGCCTCGGAAAACATGAACAGCAGGCCCTCGCGGGCCTGCTGCGCACGCTACTCGTCCCTTTTGACGCGACCGATACCGGAGCGCACTGACCACTGTGCCCCGGTGGAGGGGGATAAACCCGACAGGCGCGGCCGAATCCGAACGGCGAGTGCCACGGAACCGGGGGCGACGGGTCCGGATGGCGATCACTCGCCGAGGCTCTCGGCCACCTCCAGCCACTCGGCCTCGACGGCCTCCTTCTCCGCGACGACGTCCTTGAGCTCCGCGTCGAGCGAGGCCAGGAGGCCGTAGTCGGCGGCGGCGTCGGCCATCGAGGCGTGCAGCCGGGCCTCGCTGGAGCTCAGCCTGTCAAGCCGGCGTTCCAGCTTGGCCAGCTCCTTGCGGAGCTCGCGCTCCTCCTTGACGGACAGGCCGGAGTCGGCCGCCGGCGCGGACGCGGCGGCCTGGGTCGCGGACGCCACACCGGACGTCGTACCGGAGGCCGCCCTGGCGGAGAGCGCGCCGCCCGAGGCGCGCCGCGCGAGATACTCGTCCACGCCACCCGGGAGCATCGACAACCTGCCGTCGCCGAGCAGGGCGACGGTCCGGTCGCACACCCGCTCCAGGAAGTAGCGGTCGTGACTGACCAGGATCAGCGTGCCCGGCCAGCCGTCGAGCAGGTCCTCCAGCTCGTTCAGCGTCTCGATGTCGAGATCGTTGGTGGGCTCGTCGAGCAACAGCACGTTGGGGTCGTCCATCAGCAGGCGGAGCAGCTGGAGACGGCGCCGCTCACCGCCGGACAGGTCGCCGACGACCTTCCACTGGGCATCGCCCTTGAAGCCGAGGCGCTCCAGCAGCTGGGAGGCGGTCCACTCCTTCTTGCCGACCTGGATGAACTTACGGATCTCCTCGACGGTCTCCAGCACCCGGCGCGTGGGATCGAGCTCGGCCAGCTCCTGCGACAGGTGCGCCAGGCGGACCGTCTTGCCGCGCACCAACCGGCCGGAGTCGGGCTGGACCGTACCCGAGAGCAGGCGGAGCACCGAGGACTTGCCCGAACCGTTCACACCGATCAGGCCGACCCGGTCACCGGGGCCGAACTGCCAGGTGGAGTGGTCCAGGACCAGCGGGCCCCTCCCCGGGCCGCCGGCGTGCAGGGTGACGTCCTCCAGGTCGTAGACCGTACGGCCCAGCCTGGCCGCGGCGAACGTGACCAGCTCGACGCTCTCCCTGGCCGGAGGCTCGTCCGCGATCAGCGCCTGGGCCGCGTCGATGCGGAACTTGGGCTTGGAGGTACGCGCGGGCGGGCCGCGGCGGAGCCAGGCGATCTCCTTGCGCATCAGGTTCTGGCGGCGGGCCTCGGTCGCGGCGGCCACCCGGGAGCGCTCGGCCTTCGCCAGCACGTAGGCGGCGTATCCCCCCTCGTAACGCTCGACCGACCCGTCGACGACCTCCCAGGTCCTGGTGGAGACCGCGTCCAGGAACCACCGGTCGTGGGTGACCACGAGCAGCGCGGTCCTGCGCCCCGACAGGTGCCTGGCCAGCCAGTCGATGGCCTCGATGTCCAGGTGGTTGGTGGGCTCGTCCAGGATGATCAAGTCGTGATCGTCGATGAGCAGCCTGGCCAGTGCCGTACGGCGGCGCTCACCACCCGACAGGCTCCCGGCCCGCGCGGTCAGGTCGATGTCGCCGAGCAGGCTGGCCAGGATCTCGCGGATGCCCGCGTCCCCCGCCCACTCGTGCTCGGCCCTGCCACCGAGGACGATCTCCTGGACCGAGCGGGCCGGATCGAGGTCGTCCCCCTGGGAGAGCGCCCCCACGCGGAGCCCCCGGCTGTGGGTGACCCGCCCGGCGTTGGGCTTGAGCCCCCCGGCGATCAGCGAGATGAGCGTGGTCTTGCCGCCGCCGTTGCGGCCGACCACCCCGATGCGGTCGCCCGCCTCGATGCCGAGGGAGACGTCGTCGAGCAGGGGCTTGGGACCGTAGGAGTGGGAGACCGACTCAAGATTGACCAGATTCATCGCGACACAAGCGTATCCGCTCCCGGCCTACACAACCGTCGGACCGGGGACGGGGCCGCAGGCCGTGATGACGTCGCGGGCCACCCCCGCGGCCCCCAGCGACAGGGCCAGCTCCTCCGCGTGGGCCTCGGACTCGGCCAGGAAGGCGCAGGTGGGACCCGAGCCGGAGACGAGGGCGCCCAGGGCGCCGCGCTCACGGCCGGCCTCCAGGGTTCGGGCCAGGGAGGGGCGGAGCGCCAGGGCGGCGGGCTGCAGGTCGTTGACCAGTTCGGCGCCGAGGGCCTTGGCGTCCCCCTCACGCAGCGCGGCCAGCAGCGGATCGGAGGCCCGGGGCCAGGCGATCCGCTCACCGGTCGCCTCACGCGCCCGATCACACTCGGCGTAGACCCTCGCGGTCGACAGACCGCCGTCGGCCAGGGCGAACACCCAGTGGAGCATGCCGCCGACCTCCAGAGAGGTCAGCCGCTCACCTCGCCCCGTGCCGACGGCCGTCCCGCCGAGCAGGGCGAACGGGACGTCGCTGCCGAGGTCGGCGGCGATCTCCAGCAGGTCGTCCGGTGGCAGACCGAGACCCCACAGCTCGTTGCAGGCGACCAGGGCGGCGGCGGCGTCGGCGCTGCCGCCCGCCATGCCGCCCGCCACCGGGATCGACTTGTGGATGACCAGGCTGACCCCGTAGGACCGCCCGGCGTGCCCGGCCAATGCCAGCGCGGCCCGGACGGCGAGGTTGTCGTCGTCCTCGGGGACCTGGTCGGCGGAGTCGCCCTCCACCCGGACGCTCATCCCGGTCCTCGCGGTGGCCGTCACCTCATCGAAGATCGACACGGCGTGGAAGACGTTCACCAGGTCGTGGAAGCCGTCATCGCGCAGCGGTCCGACCGCCAGCTGAAGGTTGACCTTGGCGGGCACGCGGACGGTCACGGAGTTCATGCGTCCCTCAGTCGCGCTTGCTCACTTGTCACGGTCTCCGATGGTAACGGGCCCCTGGTCCGCCCCCGCGGACTCCTCGGCACATCGGCCTACCCACGGTTCTCCGCGATCCGGGCGAAGTCCTCGATGGTGAGCTGCTCGCCGCGTTCCGTGGGGTCGACCCCGGCGGCACGGAGCGCCCGCTCCGCGGCCGCGGCCGTACCCGCCCACGACGCCAGGGCGGCGCGCAGGGTCTTGCGCCGCTGGGCGAACGCGGCGTCCACCGCCGCGAAGACCTCCTGGCGTGAGGCGTGGGTCGAGGGCGGCTCGCGGCGGGTCATCGCGACAAGACCGGAGTCCACGTTGGGGATCGGCCAGAAGACCGTCCGGCCGACGGGACCGGCCCGGCGCACATCGGCGTACCAGGCGGCCTTGAGCGAGGGGATGCCGTAAATCTTGGAGCCGGGCGCGGCGGCGAGCCGGTCGGCCACCTCCGACTGGACCATGACCAGGATGCGGCGGAGGGACGGCAGCGTCTCCAGCAGATGCAGCACCACCGGAACCGACACGTTGTAGGGCAGGTTCGCGACCAGCGCGGTCGGCTTCTCCTCCGGCAGGTCACCGGGAAGGACCCGCATGGCGTCGGCGAGCACGACGGTGAGCCGGTCGGCGATCTCCGGAGCCCGCTCGGCGACGGTCAGCGGGAGCTGGGCGGCCAGGACCGGGTCGATCTCCACGGCCACCACACCGCGGACCTCGGGAAGAAGCGCGAGGGTGAGCGACCCCAGGCCGGGGCCGACCTCGATGACCACGTCGTCCGGCCGCAGCTCGGCGACCCGGACGATCCGGCGGACGGTGCCACCGTCGATCACGAAGTTCTGGCCGAGCCGCTTCGTCGGGCGGATGCCGAGCCGCTCCGCCAGATTGCGTATCTCCGCCGGGCCGAGAAGGCTCATGTCCGTTCCCCGCCCAACGGCCGGGATCCGGGGTTCACCGGATCTCCGCACCCGCCGACTCGCCCGCCGCGTTCGCTCACCACTGCACTTCCCACGTCATCCGACAAGTTTCGCGCATCGAACACCCTGCGACGACGCACGCCCGGGAAGCAGGAGCACCGAGACACCGCAGGACCGGCTCCACCGGACGAGCGCGAGGGGGTGCGGGCGACGACGCCCACACCCCCTCTGTCACATCGGCTCCGTCACATCGGCCGACCGCCTGTTCCACCCGGCGCCCCACTCCACCGCCCCGGCGACGCCTCGGTTCCCGAGGCCCCCGGAGCGGTCGGAGCGGACCGCCTCAGCGGTCGGCTCGACCCGGGACTACCCGACGATCCCGACGGCCATGCCACCCCCGGGCGGTCCGGGCGGACCCTGGGGTCCTTCCGGCCCCTCAGGCCCCTGAGGACCGACGGGCCCCTGCGGACCCTCAGGACCAACCGGGCCCTGCGGACCGGCGGGCCCCTGCGGGCCGGTGGCACCGGTCGGCCCGACAGGCCCCTCAGGACCCTCGGGACCAACCGGGCCCTCAGGGCCGGGAGCACCATCGGCACCGACCGGACCCTGCGGACCCTCAGGACCAACCGGCCCCTCAGGACCGACGGGGCCTTCAGGACCTGCCGGCCCCTCAGGACCAGGGGCACCGTCAGCACCGGCCGGACCCTGCGGGCCAACCGGGCCCTCAGGACCGGCAGGACCCTCAGGGCCGGGAGCACCATCGGCACCGACCGGACCCTGCGGACCCTCAGGACCAACCGGCCCCTCAGGACCGGCGGGGCCTTCAGGACCGGCGGGACCCTCAGGACCAGGGGCACCGTCAGCGCCAGGGGCACCGTCAGCACCGGCCGGACCAGCGGGACCTGCCGGACCCTCAGGACCGGGAGCACCGTCAGCACCGGCCGGACCCTGCGGACCAACCGGGCCCTCAGGACCGGCAGGACCCTCAGGGCCGGGAGCACCATCGGCACCGGCCGGACCCTCAGGCCCCTCAGGACCAACCGGCCCCTCAGGACCGACGGGGCCTTCAGGACCTGCCGGCCCCTCAGGACCAGGGGCACCGTCAGCACCGGCCGGGCCCTGCGGACCCTCAGGACCAACCGGGCCCTCAGGGCCGACAGGACCCTCAGGACCTGCCGGACCCTCAGGCCCCCGAGCACCGTCGGCGCCGGCCGGACCGGCCGGACCTGCGGGACCAGGGGCACCATCGGCACCGGCCGGACCCTGCGGACCCTCAGGGCCGACAGGACCGACGGGACCCTCAGGCCCCGGAGCACCATTGGCGCCGGCGGGGCCCTCCGGGCCTACGGGACCGGCCGGGCCCTGGGGACCTCTTGGTCCGGTGACGCCGATCGGGCCAACAGGACCGACCGGACCGGTGGAGCCGTCGGCGCCGGCCGGACCCTGCGGACCCCTTGGACCGGCCGGGCCGACCGGACCCGCCGGACCTCTGGGCCCCGGTGGTCCCTGGGGACCTGGAGGAACCGCGCAGAGGTAGAGCGGCAGCGAGAACCGTCTGCACAGCGGGATGTACGCCTGCTGGTCCTGGTCGGCCTGCGATACCGGCTCGACGTGTCCCGGATCGTCGGCATGGGCTGTCTCGGAGGTGGAGAGTGGGGCGGTGGTGGAGGCGAGGGCGGCCAACCGGGCCGGAAGGGCACCGTCTGACTCGGAGCGAGCCGGTGTCTGAGCCATCGGCCAGATCGGCGTCGTGTCGGCCCCCGCGAGAGCGGGGGAACAGACAAGAACGGCTCCGGCGAGCGCGCCGCCCACCAGAGTTCGTTTCATAAAAATAGCCACGGCGAAATTCTCCCCTGCCCCATTTACCGAAAACGCCGAGGTGAACGTTTTTGAGCCGACACAAGCCCTCCATAAACGGTGCGCCCAGAACACCGCTGGGATATTGGCCGGGAGCCGCGCGTTTTTTTACTCACCGATCCAATAAAACACCCATAGAATACTAATTCCCGTGTCGCACGCATCAACCGGACCAAGCGTCGCGCATTCCTCCGCCACCCCGTCCCGACTCCGCGGCGGGGCCGTGAAACCCGGCCGCATCCTTTGAACAGGCCACGGCGGCAGGTCGTCACCGGCATAGCATGAAGGGCTATGCGGCGTCCAGTGAGACTCGCACGCATATGCACGGAAAACGGAGATGATGTAACCTTTCCAGGAAAGGCGTTATATAACAAACGCGAGGAGTAATGTCATTTACCATGACAACCGGCGGCGTTATGCCACGCGAAAACGTCACGGTCGCCGACCCGTACCCGACTCGCCGTCGGCGCGCCCTGGCGCCCCCGCCGCAGGACGTCGCGAAACGCTCCCGAATCCCAGGAGACACCCCCGGAGCCGGAGCCGAGATTTCACAGGTCATCCCCTGCCCGACGGGACGACGGGAACTCCCCGTAGGCCTGCCGGGAAACCCCTCAGGCGCGGAGCCCGATACCGTTGCCCGTAACGGGGGGTCGTCGGCAAGGAAGGAATCCACCCCGTGGCGGACGTGAACCCACCCGGTGTCGAGGGGTTGCGGCCCGGTGATCCCCAGCAGATCGGGGGTTACCGACTTCTCGGACGTCTCGGCGAAGGCGGTATGGGCACCGTCTATCTCGCGATGGCCCCGGCCGACCGGCCGGTGGCGCTCAAGGTGGTCAGACCCGAGGTCGCGATCGACGACGGGTTCGCGGCGCGCTTCCACGCGGAGGTACGCAACGCCCGGCGGGTGGCGTCGTTCTGCACCGCCCAGGTGCTCGACAACGGGAACATGGACGACGGCCGGCCGTACATGGTCACCGAATACATCGCCGGTACGCCGCTGTCCCGCCAGATCGGCCGGCACGGCGCCCTCGAACCCGCCCCGCTGCACGGCGTGGCCCTCGGGGTGGCCGCCGCGCTGGCCGCGATCCACGTGGCCGGGCTGGTCCACCGCGACCTCAAGCCCGCCAACGTGATCCTGTCCATGTCCGGGCCCCGTGTGATCGACTTCGGCATCGCCAGGGCCCTGGACTCGACCCACGGATTCACCCGGTCGGGCGAGATACTCGGCAGCCCCGGCTGGTGGGCCCCCGAGCAGATACGCGGCCTGGAGATCACCCCGGCCGCCGACGTCTTCGCCTGGGGCTGTCTGATCGCCTATGCGGGAAACGGCCGCCACCCCTACGGCCGGGGCGACATGATCACCATGGCCACCCGGTTGCTGAACACCCCGCCGGACCTGGGCACGCTGCCCGACCCGCTCAACGAACTGGTCCGCCTGGCCACCGCGATGGACCCCTCCCAGCGGCCCACGGCCCAGGATCTGCTGATCGCCCTGGTGGGAGGCGGCCTGGCGGCGCCGACCACGACATCCTCCGCTCCGGTGGACCCGCCCACCCTGATCGCCGACGACATGCTCAGCGAGTCGTGGCGGCCCCCGGCCAACGTGGGACCGGACTCCACCCGGACCCTCGGCGCGCTGAACCTGGAGACTCCCCCGTCACCCCCCACCCCGGCTCCCGGCCCAAAGGCACCGATTCCCAACAAAAGGCCGCCGTCGGCGTCAGCCGACACACCGGCCCCGCCCCCGCCGGGCACACCGGCCCCGTCCCCGGCCGGCGCGGCGGTGCCGCCCCCGCCCGGCAGACCGGCACCCCCTCCGCCCGGCTCGCCGATCCCGGCCTCACCCGGTACGGCCTCCCCCGGAGAGCCCCGGCGGCGCTGGCTGCTCGCTGGACTGGCCGTCGCGGCCGCGCTCGCCGTCACGGTCGCGGTACTGGCCGGCACGGGCGGCGGGACCGGGCAGCAGCCACAGGCGGGGAGCGCCGCGTCCACCGGTGCCACCGACGTGGGCCGGCGGATCGCGACCGGCTCCCCCGTCGAGGACCCGTATCTGATCGTCCCCCGGGCGCCGCGATGCGGTCCGGCCTCATACGGAGGGACCACCGCGACCGGCGGCGGGCTGTGCCTGGTCGGCTGGACCCTGGTCAACACCGGGACGAAACAGGTGTCGCTCAGCCGTACCCCACCGGCCATGGTGGACGACTCCGGCGCGGCCCACACCCCCGAGCCGTCCTCGACGGGGTGGACGGGCACGCTGGCCCCCGGGGGCAGGGCGGACGGGACGCTGATCTACGGCCTGCCCCGGGGGCGCAGGCCGCTGAGGCTGACCGGTTCCGTGATCGAGAAAGGCAGGCAGATCGAGGTGAGGCTGTCATGAGGTTCCCGCTCGCCCCGCTGGTCGCCGCCGTACTCGCGGCACCGTCCGTGACGGCACCCGTGGCGGCGCTCGCGACCTCCGCCGCCGCGGCACCCGCCGCCGAGTGCGCCGGGACGGGCTCCAGCGGCCCCAACGGTGATCTCAAGGACGACTTCAACGGCGACGGCGTGGACGACGCGGTCGCCGGAGATCCGTTCGCCGCCCCCGCCGGGCGGGAGGGCGCCGGGGCCGTGCACGTGCTGTTCGGCCGAGGTGAGGGCGGGACGGTCGTGACGGCTCCTCAGCCGGAGGCGGGAGAGGGCTTCGGCTGGTCGGTGAGGCCGGTCCATCTCGACGCCGACCGCTGCGCCGACCTGCTGATCGGCGCGCCGTACGCGGACGTGGAGGGAAGCCGGGACGCGGGCGCGGTCTACCTCGTCTACAGCGGGGCACCGCGGCGGACGATCCGCCTGGTCTCCCCCGAACCGGAGACCGATGCCCACTTCGGCTGGTCCCTGGCCGCCGCGGGAACCCTGGTCGCCGTCGGCGCACCCCACGAGAACGCCGACGGGGTGGACGACGCGGGCTCGGTCTACCTGTTCGAGACCGGGTCCGGGACCACCCCCGGGAGCGCCGGGGGACGGCGGATCTCCCAGGACACCGAGGGGGTTCCCGGTAACAGCGAGACCGGTGACATGTTCGGCTGGTCTCTGGAGCTCGGCAGGCTGGGCGGGACCGCCGGCGAACCGGACCTCGCGGTCGGCCTGCCGCACGAGAACGACGACGGGCTGGGACGGCAGACCGGCGAGGGCAAGCTCGACTCGGGTGCCATCGCCGTGCTCTTCGACGTGGGTGGCTCTCAGGAGAGGTACGTCGGCAGGAAGTGGGACCTGCACGAGATCGTCGATCTCCACGCGGGCGACCGGTTCGGCTACGCGATGGCCTACGCGGAGGAGGGCGACGTGGGGTATCTGGCGGTCGGCGCGCCGCTCGGCGACGGGGGCCGGGTGCGGGACTCCGGCCTGGTCCGGCTCTTCCGCGCGTCCGGCACGGAGGAGATCACGCCGATGGCCACCTTCGACCAGGGGGCGGAGGGGGTCGCGGGCGACGGATACGGCCTGTCGCTGGCGCTGACCGGGGAGGGCGGTGTCCGGCTGGCCGTGGGAACCCCGTTCGACGGGCCGGACCGGCGAGGCGGCGTCTGGCTGGTGCCGGTGCGGGACCCGGCGCGGGCCCGGCTGATCGACCAGGCGCAGGCGGGCGACCGCTTCGGCTGGTCGGTGGCCTTCAGCGGGAACCGGCTGGTGGTCGGCGTGCCGGACCGCGGAGGCTCGGGGGCGGTGATGCTGCTGGGCCGTAACGACGACACGGGCACCCTGCTGACGCCGGGAGGCGGCAAGGTGCCCGCCCTGGACGGCGGCGGCCCGGCCGACTTCGGCGCGTCGGTGGGCTGAGACCGCCCCAGACCACCGAACCGGGGGCAGGCGGAGCGGGCCGCCGAGCTGGAGATGCCCGAAACAGGCTCGGAGCGGGGCCGGGCCCGGGGCCTACCAGGGGCCGAAGACGGTCTCCCCGTTCACGCCGACGGCCTCGGCGAGCCGCGCGGGGTCCACCCCCTTGACCTCGGCGAGGCAGCGCAGCGTGATGGGGAGGAGATAGGGCGCGTTGGGTCTGCCCCGGTGCGGGACCGGCGGGAGGTAGGGCGCGTCGGTCTCGACGAGCATGAGCTCCTCGGGCACGATCGCCGCGGCCTCACGCAGATAGCCAGCGTTCTTGTAGGTGACCGGGCCGGAGAAGGACATGAAGTAGCCGGCCTCGACGCACCTGCCGGCCATCTCGGCGTCGCCGGAGAAGCTGTGGAAGACCACGATCTCCGGGGCGCCCTGGTCGGCCAGCACGCTCAGCACGTCGTCGTGGGCCTCCCGGTCGTGGATCACCAGGGCCTTGCCGGTCCGCTTGGCGATCTCGATGTGCGCCCGGAAGCTGGCGTGCTGGTCCTCCTTGGCGGCCCAGTCGCGGTAGTAGTCGAGACCGGTCTCCCCGACGGCTCTGACGTGCGGCAGCCGGGCCAGCTCCTCGATCTCGGCGAGGACCTCGGGCGTCGAGGCGTGCGCCTCGTTCGGGTGGACGGCCACCCCGGCGTAGACGTCGGCGTGCTGCTCGGCCGTATCGGCGTTCCACCGGGAGGACGGCAGGTCGTAACCGATCGTGACGAGCCGGGTCACACCGACCGAGCGGGCCTCCTTGAGGATGCCCTCGACGCTCGCCCGAGCCGCCTGGGCCGCCTGGGCGACGGGGTCTCCCGAGGACGCCTGACGGCTGCCCACCATGATGTCGAGATGGCAGTGGCTGTCGAACACCTCGGCGGTCAGGGGTTCGGGGGCGGCGGGAAGCTTCGTCGTGCTCACGCCACCCAACCTATCGAGACCCCGGTACGGCCCGCACGGAGCGCGGGCCGGGGGCACGTCACTCGGTCAGACGGCCGAGCTCCTCATCGACGATCTTCGGGTCGAGCTTGGTGAACAGCGGAGTCGGCGGGGCGAGCGGGGCGCCGACCCGGATCGGGACGGACTTCCAGCGGGCCTCGCCCTCGTAGGAGCCGGTGATGATGGGATACTCCCTGCCGTTCTCCTCGCCGACCTCCTTGATCTCCGGCATCCCCGACCACACGCCGGTGCCGCCGAGCATCGTGTGGATCTTGTTGGAGGAGGAGGGCAGGATCGGGGTGAGCAGGGTCTTGGCGTCGTCGACGACCTGCAGGGCCACGTGGAGGATGGACTTGACCCGCGCGGGGTCGTCCTTGATCTTCCACGGCTCCTGCTCCGCCAGATACTTGTTGGCGTCGCGGATGACGTCGAACGCCTCGGTCGTGGCGTTCTTGAACCGGGAGCGTTCGAGCTCGGCGCCGACCGCGGGGAAGGCGGCACGGCTCCGCGCCAGCAGGACGCGGTCGGCGTCGGTGAGGTCCCCGGCCTCGGGGATGACGCCGAAGTTCTTGGCGGCCATCGAGATCGAACGGTTGACCAGGTTGCCCCAGGCCGCCACCAGCTCGCCGTTGTTGCGGTTGAGAAACTCCGACCAGGTGAAGTCGGTGTCCTGGTTCTCAGGACCCGCCACCGCGATGTAGTAGCGCAGCGCGTCGGCGTCGTAGCGGGCCAGGAAGTCGCGGACGTAGATGACGACCTGGCGGGAGGAGGAGAACTTGCGCCCCTCCATCGTCAGGAACTCGCTGGAGACGACCTCGGAGGGCAGGTTCATCGTGCCGAGCGAGCCGGGCTTGCCGTCTCTGGCGCCCTGGCCGTTGTAGCCGAGCAGCAGCGCGGGCCAGATCTCGGCGTGGAAGACGATGTTGTCCTTGCCCATGAAGTAGTAGGCGCGGGCGTCGGGGTTCTGCCACCACTGCCGCCAGGCGTCGGGGTCGCCGGAGCGGCGGGCCCACTCGATGGAGGCGCTGAGATAGCCGATGACGGCGTCGAACCAGACGTAGAGCCGCTTGTTGGGCTGGTCGCGCCAGTCGTCCAGCGGGATCGGCACGCCCCAGTCGAGGTCGCGGGTGATCGCGCGGGGCTGGAGGTCGCCCAGGAGGTTGAGGGCGAACTTGAGCACGTTGGGCCGCCAGTCACCCCGCTTGGACTGCAGCCAGGTGCCGAGCACGTCGGCGAACGCGGGCAGATCGAGCATGAAGTGCTCGGTCTCCACGAAGATCGGCGTCTCGCCGTTGATCTTACTGACCGGGTTGATCAGCTCGATCGGGTCGAGCTGGTTGCCGCAGCTGTCGCACTGGTCGCCGCGTGCGCCGTCGTAGCCGCAGATCGGGCAGGTGCCCTCGATGTAGCGGTCGGGCAGCGTGCGGCCGGTGGACGGCGAGATCGCCCCCATCGTGGTCTTGGGGAAGATGTAGCCGTTGTCATGGAGACCCTTGAAGATCTCCTGAGCCACGGCGTAGTGGTTCGCCGTGGTGGTCCGGGTGAACAGGTCGTAGGAGAGACCGAGCGCCTGCAGGTCCTCGGCGATCACCCGGTTGTAGCGGTCGGCGAGCCCGCGGGCGGTCAGCCCCTCCTTGTCGGCCTGCACCTGGATGGGTGTGCCGTGCTCGTCGGTCCCGCTCACCATCAGGACCTTGTTGCCCACCATCCGCTGGTAGCGGCTGAAGATGTCGGACGGCACGCCGAATCCGGAGACGTGCCCGATGTGGCGAGGGCCGTTGGCATAGGGCCACGCGACCGCGGTCAAGATGTGGTGGGACATGATGCCAAGCCTAAGGGACGCGGGCTCAGGTCTTGCTGCTCTCCCGGGTGACAGCCTCCGCCGCCTCCTCGGCCGCGGACGCGGCCACGTCGATCGGCGCCTCCCTGGTACGGCGGATGCCGAGGATGCTGATGAACAGCGCCGCGAAGATGGTCTGGAAGCTCATGATCAGTGCGGCCGCCGAGGGCACGACGATGCGCAGCGACTCCGACGGGATCAGCGGGCCGAAACTGCGCGTCTGCCAGTGGACCAGCGAGGCGACCAGGCCGCCGAGGCCGGCCAGGGCCAGCAGGCCACCGGCGATCAGCCCCTTCTCCAGGGTGACGATGTCGACGAGCTTGCGCACCCGCCTGTCCTCGGGCAGGAAGCCCTCCTCCGCGGCGTACACCTTGGTGAACAGGGCGAACAGCACCGCCTGGAAGCCGATCACCACCGCGGCCGAGGCGCCGACCAGGGTGTCGACGTCGAAGGCGAGTTTGCCGATGTAGACCGGGCCGAAGGTGAGGGCCGCGCCCGCGACGAGGCCGAGGGTCATCAGCAGCAGACCCGGGATGAAGAACAGCCAGCGCGGGCTGTACAGCAGCAGGAAGCGCAGGTGACGCCAGCCGTCGCGCCAGGAGCGCAGGTGCGGCGGGCGGGAGCGGCCGTCGGGCGAGAGCGTGGTGGGCACCTCGCGCACGTCCAGCCCGGACAGCGTCGAGCGCACCACCATCTCGCTGGCGAACTCCATGCCCCCGGTCTGCAGGCCGAGCCTGAGGATCGAGTCGCGCCGGAAGCCGCGCAGGCCGCAGTGGAAGTCGCCGATGGCGCTGGGGAAGAACAGCCGGCCGATGAAGGAGAGCACCGGGTTGCCGAGGTAGCGGTGGAGCGGGGGCATGGCGCCCGGGGCGATGCCGCCCTTGAAGCGGTTGCCCATCACCAGGTCGGCTCCGTCGCGCAGCTGCTCGACGAACGGCAGCAGCCCGGTGAAGTCGTAGGAGTCGTCGGCGTCGCCCATGATGACGTACTTGCCGCGGGCCGCCCGGATACCGCCCATCAGGGCGTTGCCGTACCCCTTGGCGTCCACGTGCACCACGCGGGCTCCCGCGTCACGCGCGAGCTGCTGCGAGCCGTCCGTGCTGCCGTTGTCGGCTATCAGGACTTCTCCCTCGATCCCGTGCTCCCGCATGCAGGCCAGTGCCTTGCGTACGCAGGTCTCCACGGTCTCCGCCTCGTTCAAACAAGGCATGACCACGGTCAGTTCCACGTCTCAACCCTTCAGTCACGGCACAGCCCAATCTCATCATGATGCCCTCTATCGTCTAGCGTGCGGGTCAACTCCATGAAACGGCTGGCATCCTGTAGTGCATGGTGACCGTCGCCGAACCACCGTGCCTGGACATACCCGTGACAGGCGCGCTCGCGCGCACCCGGGAGTTCCTGGGCCGTCATCGGCTGTTCGTGACCGCCCTGGCGCTGGCCTTCCTGCTCCGGGTCGTCACCATGCTCGGCTACGGCCCCGCGCTGTGGTTCAACGACTCCTTCGAGTACGTGTCGGGGGCGGTCAACCCCGACCGGCCAAGTGCCCTGCGCCCGAACGGTTACTCCTTCTGGCTGCTGCTGCTGAGGCCCTTCCACAGTTTCGGCCTGGTGGTGTTCACCCAGCATCTGATGGGCCTGGGTATCGCGGTGCTGATCTACGCGCTGCTGCGCGTGAGGTTCGGGCTGCCCGGCTGGGGGGCGACGCTGGCCACCATACCGGTGCTCTTCGACGCCTACCAGATCCAGCTTGAGCATCTGGTCATGTCCGACGCGATGTTCATGCTGCTGGTCGTGGGGGTCGTGACGCTGGTCCTCTGGCACCGGAGGATGTCGTGGCGGCTGGGCGCCGTGATCGGGCTGCTGCTCGCGTTCACCGCGCTGACCAGGTCGATCGGCCTGCCGATCCTGGCCCTGGTGGTGGCCTACATGTTCGTCAAGCGGACCGGCTGGCGGCCGATCACGGCGATGGTGACCGCGTGCGCGGTCCCGGTGCTCGGCTACATGGCCTGGTTCGCCTCCGCGTACGGCAACTTCGCGATGACCAACAGCGACGGGGCGATCCTCTACATGCGGACCGCGCTGTTCGCCGACTGCACGACGATGAAGGTCGACCCGCGCAAGGAGCTTGAGCTCGCGCTGCTGTGCATCAGCGCCCCGCCGAGCGAGCGTCACTTCTCGGGGCAGAAATATCTGTGGTGGGCCCAGCCCGGCCAGCGGTTCCACGCCTTCGGGCCCGGCACCACCTTCACCCCCGACATGAACCGGGCCGCGGGGACGTTCGCCAAACGGGCCATCCTCGCCCAGCCGCTCGACTATCTCGCCATCGTGACCGGTGACTTCTTCCGCGCCTTCCGCTGGGACCGGCCGCAGTTCCCCGACGCCAACACCTACCGGCAGTACGAGTTCCTCGCCGAGGGCAAGGTGCTGCCCGCCTGGTCCTCCTACCGCGGCACCACCGACCGCGACGCCCAGATCTACGATCCGAGCCTGCCGAGCGCGCAGATCCGCGGCAAGCCCAGCGTGATCGGCACCGAGGTCCACGACCCGTGGGCCGCGATCATCCGGGGCTACCAGCAGACGATCAGGCTCCCGGGCATCGTGGTCGGCCTGCTGCTGCTGACCGGCCTGGCCGGGGTGCTGGCGCGCTGGCGCAAACTGGGCGGTCCGGTGCTGCTGCCGTGGCTGGGGGCCTTCGGGCTCATCCTGGCCCCCGCCGCGACCGCCGAGTTCGACTACCGCTACGTGCTGCCGGCCGTGCCGCTGGCGTGCGTCGCCGCCGCGATCTCACTGCGTCACGGGTTCGGCGGCTCCGCCGGACCGGCTAGACCCACCGGGGAAACAGCATCCGCGCCCACCACTGCGAGTGCGGAATGACCTCGGCGGCGAGCACGGGGTAGAGCCACCAGAAGTTGATCAGCACCAGAAACATGAAGCCGCCGACCAGCGTGGCCCCGACCGCCCTGCGGCTGGGCACGGACCGGTGGGCGGCGACCCCCGCGACCGCGCGGCCGATGATCAGTCCGGCGGCGAGCACGATGGCCAGGATCATGAACGGGACCATGGCGACGGCGTAGAACATGAACATGGTGCGGTTGTCGGCG